>CBIHQO010000804.1:0-3437 GCA_966211735.1 uncultured Schlesneria sp. | reverse complement strand
CTCGACGATCAATTCCTCAACTGTTTCCTGGCGCAGAGTCAGTCCCGGCTGGTCCTCGATACGACGCTTCATCTCAAATTGATAGGCCTTCTTGTCGGCCTGAGCACGGGGGCTGTGCATCGCCGCCCCTTTGCTGAGGTTGAGCATCCGAAACTGGAGTCCCGTCTGATCGATGACGCGGCCCATCTCGCCGCCCAACGCATCAATTTCGCGGACGATCTGGCCCTTCGCGACCCCGCCAATGGCCGGATTGCAGCTCATCTGGCCGACGGAATCGCAGTTCATCGTGAGTAGAACGGTTTTCGCACCGAGCCGCGCTGACGCCAAGGCCGCTTCGCAGCCAGCGTGCCCTGCTCCGATCACTGCCACATCGTATTCGTAAATGCTGTTGGACATGACACTAAGGTAGCAAATGCGAGTGAACTGCTGAAGGAAGCGTCAAGGTCGAGCATCATTTGACGCCAAATTCTTCCTCATTTGTAGGATTGTTACCGTCGATAAATCCGATACGGACTGAAGTCTGCTGATCGGTGTCGACCGATACGGTGTCCTGCAGAATCGACCTCTGATTGAAGCCGCGGCCGAGCCGCAACGCCGATCAGCCATCCATCGAGCCGAAGAACGTCATGAAACGCTTAGCAATCACGCTACTCTCGGGGATCGCGCTGGCATCGCAATGTCTTGGCGGAGTGCTCTTTCATTCCTGCTCCAATTGTGGCTGCAAGGATTTGAACCGAACCTGCAAGGTTGTTCCTGACAAGAAGAAAGTGACCGAGACCAAATACGTTGTCGAATGCGAAGAAGTCTGTCTCCCTGGACCGAGTCAATGCGAAGAGCGGCTGGTCACTGATCCGGTCTGCATAGACCAACAACGATACGAAAAGGTGATGGTTCCCACCTGCGAACGCATCATTACAAAGAAGAAGCTCAAAAAGATTACGACGACCGTTGAGAAGCCTGGTTGGAAATGCGTGGTTGAAACGGTTTGTCGTCAGTGCGGCAATCAATGCGGTACGTCGAACTGCAGCCAGTAATGTCGGCATCGATTTGGAGCCATGCGAACCAGGCCATGATGCACGCGGCCGTTGGCATCAGTCCGCCACGATGGCGATTTCTGGTGACTATGCGATACTAGAGCCTGGTTGAGACCAGATCCTATTTCGCAAAGGGACATCAGATGAAACGAACCGCCGCCGTCACCCTCAAGGGAAGTCCTGTTGATCTGAAGGGGCGAGCTCTCAAGGTCGGCGATGAAGCACCGGACTTCAAGCTGCAGGATAACTCGCTGGGCGACGTGACTCTGGCCTCAAGTGCCGGCAAGACGCGCATCATCGCCACAATTCCATCGCTGGATACCAGCGTTTGCGCTCTTGAAACCAAGCGTTTCAATGACGAAGCCAAGAACCTCGCCAACGTTGAAGTGCTGGTTGTCAGCATGGATCTGCCATTCGGCGCCAAGCGATGGTGCGGAACCGAGAACGTTGAGTCAGCAAAGACGCTGAGTGCTCATCGCTGTACCGATTTCGGTAGCGACTACGGCGTGCTGATTTCCGGCGGTCCGCTCGATCGCTGCTTCGCGCGAGCGATCTTCGTGGTCGACGCCGGTGGCAAGGTCAAGCACGTCGAATACGTCAGCGAAATCTCGGCCCATCCAAACTATGAAGCTGCGATTGCAGCCGCGAAAAGCTGAAGACGGGAACAAATAGGGGCAGGTTAGCTCCTGCCCCGAATGTTGCCCTCGACAGGCTGATGCGCGGACACGGTACTACTGCTCAGAACAGGCTTGATTGTCGATCGCCCTCACCTGTTGTATCAGGCGGAGTCAGGCCGAGGTGGCGTAGTCCGGCGACGGTAATCGTTCGACCGCGCGGCGTTCGCTGGATGAAGCCCAGTCGCAACATGAACGGCTCGACTTCATCCTCCAGCGTATCGGGCGGGATGTTCATCGTGTGTCCGAGGGCCGCGACTCCTGCTGGACCGCCCGAGAAGACGTTGACCAATGTCTGCAGATAGCGACGATCCTGTGCTTCAAGTCCCAATGAGTCGACTTCCAACATCGCCAATGCCGCATCCGCGATTGGGCGAGTAATACTTCCGCTGGTTTCGTGAACGGTGGCAAAGTCGCGCGTCCACCGCAGCAGATTGTTCGCCTTACGCGGCGTTCCGCGACTACGATCCGCAATCAGGCCTGCGGCATCGTCGGCGATGTCGGTCCGCAGCTTCTTGGAATTGCGTTTCACGATCTCGGTCAAATCTGCCAGGTCGTAGAAGTCCAGATGCTCACGGAAAGTGAACCGATCTCTTAACGGTGCCGTCAACATCCCGCTACGAGTGGTCGCGCCGATCACCGTAAACGGCTTCAGCTTCATATTGATCGTGCGGGCATTCATTCCTTCGCCCAGCACAATATCAACTCGAAAATCTTCCATCACCGGGTAGATGAATTCTTCGACCGCCGGGGGCAACCGGTGAATCTCGTCGATGAACAGGATCGAACCGTAACTGGCATTCGTCAGGTACGACAGCAGGTCCTTGGGAGCCATCAGGGCCGGCCCAGATGTAATCTGGCATTCGGTCCCCATCTCACGGGCCAGTGTCATGGCCAAGGTTGTTTTGCCAAGGCCAGGCGGGCCATCAAACAAGATGTGGCCGAGTTGTTCCTTGCGCTTTAATGTCGCGTCGAGAACAATTCGCAGTCGGTCGACCACTTTGCGCTGGCCAACAACTTCGTGCAGCTTCTGCGGACGTAATTCGTCGTCAAAACGTTCATCATCGGGATTGAATTCACCGGGTGGCCGCTCAGGAGGTTTTTCCCCTCCGTCTGCGCCAGGTCCGCCCTCAATCACCTTTTGTCGAGCCATCCGTGAACGACCTCATTTCAGTCATCGCCGCAAATTTGAGTTTGAGGAACTCTAACCCTCGGCGGCCAGTTCGGCCATCACAGGCTCGGGAATGTTGAAGTTCGCGTAGCAGTTCTGGACATCGTCGTGATCTTCCAGCGCGTCCATCAGCTTTAAGACCGAACGAGCCGCATCGGTATCGAGTTCGACGGTGGTGCTCGCGATCCGCGTGAGCTCCGCGGATTCCGTCGGAATTTCCGCCGCTTCCAAAGCCGCAGTCACTGCTTGAAAGGCATCCACTTCGCAGATGACTTCGATCGCATCACCCGTGGTTTTGACATCGCTGGCACCGGCTTCAAGTGCGATCTCGAACACGCGTTCTTCCGTGGCATGCTTCGTGGAGATGACGAATACACCTTTTCGCTCGAACAAATAGCCGACGCAACCAGTGGTTCCCAGGTTGCCACCATGTATTTCGAAAACCTTCCGGATCTCGCCGGCTGTCCGATTCCGGTTCTCGGTCAGGATTTCGCAGAGCACCGCGACACCGTGTGGACCATAACCCTCGTACATCACTTCGTCATAGGTTTCCGCGCC
>CBIHQO010000803.1:0-3460 GCA_966211735.1 uncultured Schlesneria sp. | reverse complement strand
GGTCCATCGATTCTATCCAATCCGATTCATGAAAGACTTCGTGGACGTGTAATGGGAGTGAGACCAGTTCCGTAGCTGGCGAGCGGGTCTTCGTCAGCCAGGTCGACAAGACATCACCGTCGGTCGTTTCGTCGGCCATCCCCCGAAACGCGAGGATTGGTATCGCAACCTTCTCTGCGTCCCGATGCGCGTGTTGAATGGCTCGTTGCATCGCGAAGAACCAACTCGCGGTGACCGTGCGGACAATAAAAGGATCGTTTCGCCGCTCTTCGGCGAAGCGTGGATCACGAGTCATGTTGGTCGGATCCAGGCCATTGCTGAATCGTGTTCTGGGAAGAATCCCTACCAGCATTTGCCCCAGCAATCGCTTCAGGGGATTGACCCGCAGCTTCAGGCCCAGCAGAGGCGATGTCAGCACGAGGGCGCCAGGATCGACCGCACCCGATTGGACGGCTCGGACGGCAACCAGCCCCCCCATGCTGTGTCCAAATAGAACCGTCGACGCCTTTTGCAGGTGAAAATGTTGCCAGACAAGTCCGAGATCGGCAGCGTACTCGTCGAAGTTCCCGACGTGGGTTCGAGTCCCCGCAGATCGCCCATGTCCCCTGAGATCGCAGGCGATGACACGGCATCCGCGACTAACGAGCCACTCTGAAAAATGCTCGTACCGGCCTCCGTGCTCACCAAGACCGTGGACACAAAGGAATGTGGGAGCGGAGGTTATCGTCGCAGGCCGGTGATCTCGGACGAATAGCCGCAGGCCGCCGACACCTTCAATCTCCGTGGAATCAAGTTGCATCGGGCGGAGATCCCTTCCATTCGTCGCCTTGGTGCAGCGAGGGCAATTTGTGGCACGTATGCGAGTTGTAAGATGCGTGTTGTTAATCTGTTAAGGCAATTTTGGTGCTGAAGTTTTGTCAGATTGGTCCGCTGTGGAGCACGATAAACGCTTTGTGTGGCGACTTATGGTCATAACCTGCTTCTGCGACAATTGTTGTGGCATGTGTGTACAATAAACTCAAGCCTGGCCTGATGAAAGTGAAGGCATTCTCACCAGTTTCGCAGTGGTTTCCAGAGTTTAAGGACTATTCTTTCCAATTCGTGAACGAAGGTTTTGGGCGGCCGCGGGGTTTCTTTATGGCGGGCAGATGGCGCTGGTCATTTCTTTGGTTTCGAATTCCAGGAACCATTGGTCGGTGGCGTCTGTCTGAATTGGATAGCCTAGCTGTTCTTGAGAAGCGTATCTGGTGGCAAGACTGCCATTTGCAACGATCTTTTTGAATGGATAGACTTGTGAGAGTCAGTTTCTGCGGCAAATGTCGGTCTGTGATTCAATAGGCTGAAAAAATAATCGCGGTCACGAACTGCGAGGAGTGCATCTTGAGCGCCAACCTTCGAGCCGATGAACCCGAAGTCTTCGAGATGGAGATCGAGAGCAGCAAGCCGAATCGGACGGTGAGTCTAGCGTTCGGTGCGAGCATCGTGTTCCACGTTGTGTTGCTCAGTTCGCTCGCCCTGATCAAGTTTGCTGACCGGATCCAGGCGTTCACCACGGTGACGAGCGCGTTGGATACGGAAGAAGATCCGGCAAAGTTCAAGTTTGATTCGACAATCACTGATCAACTCGGTAGTGACGCCAGCGTCGATTCGTTTTCTTCGTCGCAAGCCGCGGCCAATCAGCTCTCCAAAGATCCTCAGCAGCGGATGGAGGAATCCATCTCGCAGAATCTGGATATCCAGACTCCCGCGACCGAAAGTATGGTTCGGCCGTCCAAGACAGATGTTCTGGCTTCCGTCGCCACGTCCGGTGCGACCGAACATCCGGGTGGGGTGGAAGGAGCTGTCGATCGGCTGGCTTGGGAAATTGCGAACACCCTGCGTGAGAAGAAGGCCCTGGTGGTCTGGTTGTTCGACGTTTCACCGTCATTGTCCGCTCGCCGCATGGCGATCGCCGACCGCGTGGAGAATGTCTACAACCAATTGAATGCGTTGAACGTGACCGCCGACAAGGCGCTGAAGAGTGCTGTGGCCGTCTATGGCGAGCGAACGAATATCCTCAGCAAAGATCCGATCGATGATCCCACGGATCTGGTGCGACAAGTTCGCGGTATCAAATCTGAAGCCTCCGGCAACGAAAACACGTTCTCTGCCGTGACACAAGTGGCCAAGCATTTCCAGAAGTATCGCACGGAAATGCACCGCGAAATCATGATCATCATCGTCACGGATGAAGCGGGTTCGGACGCCCCACAATTCCTGGAAACGGCGATCACGTCGACGAAAAAGTACGGGATGCGTTGCTACTGCGTGGGCGACGCTGCTCCGTTCGGACGTGAAACGGTCGAAGCTCCGTTCACGATGGAAAGTGGCGAAACGGTCATCGGCGTGATGCAACGCGGGCCGGAAACACTCTACCCCGAAGCATTGCGACTCGCGTACTGGGGGACGAACGATTACGACCTGCAAAACATGTCATCCGGGTTCGGGCCGTATGCGTTGACGCGTTTGTGTGCCGAGACCAACGGTTTGTATCTGGTGGCGAACGACTCCCGCGGGAAGACATTCGATCCGCAGGTGATGCGTAACTATGCGCCGGACTACCGCCCGATTCCGATGATCGATTCGGACTTCGCCAAGAATAAGGCCAAGAGCACGCTACGCGATGTCGCTCGATTGCTGAAGGTCGAAAGCGTTCCGCTGCCTCGCTTGGACTTCCCTGCGGAAAACGACACGATTCTGCGACAGGCCATTACGGATGCTCAACGTCCCGCCGCCGAATTCGAATACAAGATCAACGGTCTGAAGACCTTGCTGGAACCGGGCGAAAAGGATCGTGCCAAGATCAAGGAAGCTCGCTTGCGAGCGGGTTACGATCTGGCGATGGGACGTGTGCTGGCGCTGCAAGCCCGCAGCTTTGGTTACAACATGATGCTGGCCGAAATGAAAAGCAGCCCACGCAAGTTCGAAAAGCCCGGCAACAATCAATGGAAGCTAGTGTCGTCCCGGGATATCAATTCGGGAGCCACGACGAAGAAACTGGCAAACAGGGCTGCGGAATATCTGAAGCGCGTCGTTGACGAGCATCCGGGTACGCCGTGGCAGATGCTGGCCGAACGCGAATTGGGAACCCCCATGGGCTGGGACTGGAAAGAATCGAACTATACCCCTGTCACAGGCATGGGCGGGGGGAATCAGAAGCAGGGGCCCAAGTTTATCGACGTAGAAGATCCCGTCACCAAAAAGAAGAAGAAGGTGATGATCAACAACGAACCGCAACGACGTGACATCTAAATGAACGTCGAGGATTGGCTTTCGGCCTGCCGAAGGTGATGACCAGACAGATACGCTGCACCCCTTGCCAGATGATCTTGCAAGGGGTTTTTCGTAGCATGGATTTGTTGAACTTGATCCAAATGAGCGTACGTGGTTTTACGTAGTGGAAACCGTGTTGGTATTTGGG
>CBIHQO010000802.1:0-3461 GCA_966211735.1 uncultured Schlesneria sp. | reverse complement strand
GGCGCTTGCGCGCGCGAAGTGGCTGGGGTCGCTTCCTGTCATTGGGGTTCGGTGCCGCCGGTCTGCTCGCCCAGACACTCTATTTACTGCAGCGATCCGGTACGACTCACCTGCCACCACTGCTCAGGTCCGCTCACGATTGGCTGCTGGTCCTGGCCTGGCTGGCCGTCCTGACGCATCTGTTCGTGTCGCTGCTGGATTCGACCATCGTCAGCGGCATCGTTGTCTGGCCAGTGGTGTTGTCGCTCGGCTTCGGATCGCTATTCGTCGGTACCTTGCCGAACCAGTCCCTCGACTACTATCGAAACTGGAAGATGCTGCACGCTTCGATGCTGGTCCTGGGGACCGGTGCGATTCTCTGCGGCTTCGTGCTCAGTCTACTGTACCTGTGGCAGCATCGTCGCTTGAAGCATCGCCAGATGTTGACCAGCGGATCGACGCTTCCCAGCCTGGAACGTCTCGAACGATTCAATCGAGTCTCCGTGCTGGTCTCCGTTCCCTTGCTGACATTCGGAGTCGCCAGCGGGATTGGCTTGTCCATCGTTGCCAACGAGAACGCCGTTCCGACCTGGAGTGATCCCGTCGTATTGGGCGGAGCCATCATGTGGTTGCTGATGTGCGGACTGTTTGCCTGGTTACTGGTCGGAAAGCGTCCTCCAGGTCGCCAAGTTGCCTGGCTGACGGCCTGGTCCTGCGGATTCCTGCTTTTCATGATCGTGGGCCTGCAGGCACTGACGGCGGCCATCCGAATGCCGTCAGTACATGGGCATCAGATGACTCGCCAAGTCCAACCGGAGATGACAACGCCCGACAAGAACTAACCCGCCACCCCCCCCCGACTTACTTCCCCACCTGAGATTGAGACCCGCCGGTGAATTTGCTCGCGCTCTACTGCACGCATGAAACGACGCCCCTCGCCATTCGCGAGAAGCTGGCGTTTGCGTCGCGCGACCGGATTCAGCAGGCCTATGCAGAGCTCAAACGCCGTTTCCCCGAGAGCGAAGCCGTCATCCTCTCAACCTGTAATCGAGTTGAAATCTACTTCGCCAGTCCGGAAGACGACCCCGCAGTCGTACGGGACCAACTCGCTCACTTCCTGGATGAGTTTCATCACGTTCCACTCGACGAATTCGTCGACAAGCTGCAAGCCGCGTCGGGTTCTGAAGCCGTCTGGCACTTGTTCGATGTCATCTCTTCACTAAACAGCATGGTGCTGGGCGAGCCGCAGATTGTGAATCAGGTGCGACAGGCCTATCGCGAGGCCGAGGAATTCGGCGCGTGCGGGCCGATGGTTCATTCGCTGTTCCAAAGTGCGATTCGGGTCTCGGGCCGGGTTCGATCTGAAACACGATTGGCAGAAGGCCGCGTTTCCATCGCCAGTGTGGCGGTCGGCGACTTCGCAAAAAGCATCTTCGACAACTTCGCCGACAAGCTGGTCCTAATTGTCGGCGCGGGCGAGATGGCCGAAGAGACGCTGCGATATCTGAAGGACGAAGGCGTCCGCGACATCGTCGTCGTCAACCGCAGCCTGGAACGGGCCGAACGTCTGGCGCGCGAGTGGGGTGGTCGGGCCGAACCATGGGAAGCACTCGACCGCTGGCTAGGCTACGCCGATGTCATCGTCAGCACGACGGGGGCAGAGAAACCGATTGTCGACGTGCCTCGATTTCGGAAGGCCCGAGCCTCGGCCGGCGGACGCCCTGCATTCATCCTTGACTTGGGAGCTCCCCGCGACTTTGAACACGCAGTAGGTGACTTGGACGATGTGTTCCTCTATGACATCGACAGTCTGAGCCGCACTTGCGAAGACAATCGTCGCGCTCGCATCCGCGAGATCGATCATGCACGTCAGATCGTTTCTGAAGAGTTGCAGCGATTCATGGCGGAGTACCATCACCGAGCCAGTGGCGACGTCCTGACGCGCCTGATGGATGACTGGCATGCCATCAGCAAGGATGAACTCACCCGCCTGTTCAATAAGCTGCCACACACGACCGCGAAAGATCGTGAAGCAATCGAACGAACGGTCGAACGAATCGTCAACAAGCTGCTGCATCCGCCCCTCACCGTCCTTAAAGACGAAGCAAGAGAAGGAACGCCGCACGGATTGATCAACGCATTGAAGAGGCTGTTCCGGCTGGACGGCTGATTGCGTCTAGCTTGCTGCGAACATCAGTCTGGTGGCAGCAAAAAAGACCGCGAAGGAATAGGCATTCCAGAACTGCCGGGTATTCGTCGAGGTTCCAAATCTGGGTAGACACGTCGCGAGTCCACCAAAAAGAATCGGCGTGATCAAGAGATTCGCGATCCGCATCCACATCTGCGGCAGTAGCACATGCGAATAAACCAAAGCTGATACACCACCCAGTACGCCACCTGTAATCGCATACACCGCGGTGACACCGACTCCCGTACTATTTTGACTTCGTGAATTCGCAATGGACTTGCTCGTCAACGAATAGGCGACACCTTCAATCGCGATTTCGATGACAATCTGCAACACAAAGAACAGAATCTCTTCCACGACCAGTTCCTACAAAGTGTTCTGAGAGCACTCGCCAAAGTAGTAGGCACACTCCGTGTGCCGAGTTTTTGAAGTGGCCTTCTCGCTCTGCGATAATTAAGCCGATGAAAGTGATGCGGTGATCGCCATCCGGTCCCGATTCTTTACGATGTGCGGATTTTCAGATGGCTTTCTTCTCGCGGAGCGAGAAGACTACTTAATGCGTAAGACACCTTGGTACCACTAAGGCATGACAGTCACCGGACTGTGATGGGTGGACCAGTTTCCTCACAAACTGGAGACTGCCGAGTGTTTCCTTCACTTCAAGTTCGCGAGGAACTCAACAAGATCTCGCAGTTCACGCGGGGAGAGATTTCGATTCATCTCCGGCATCGCCGACTTCGGCTGCGAACGCTCTTCAACATCGGCGACCTTCAGTGTCACCTTCATACCGTCTGGCTTCTCCAGCACAATCTCGCCGTCGACTTCGCTGCGAATCACGCCGCCGTAGACCTGTCCGTTTGACATGACCAGCGTCACGGCTTCGAATCCTTTGGCAATCTTCGCGCTGGGATCGACCAGCGACTGCAGCAGCGAGAGTCGATCGTGGCGAGTCGCCACCTGGTTAAGATCGGGACCTGCGTTGCCACCGGCCAGACTCGTTCCCACCTTGTGACAACGAATGCACTGGGCCAGGCGATGTCCCAGGAAGATTTCGCGTCCACGATCCGCGTCTCCTCCGTGCAACGAAACCCGATAACGCGACAGCAGATCCCCCTCGGCCAACCTGGCTGCGTATCGATCTGCCCCCGCCTTCAATTCCGGAAGTCCACGAGTCCCCGCCGCATCGAGCACATCGAGTTGCAGCGAGTCCGCTACTTGCTCGCCATTGAGTCGTGCTACCCAGTCGCTCAGAATCGCGTCCGCGGCATCAGTCTTCAGTTTGGCCAGCGTTGCC
>CBIHQO010000801.1:0-3463 GCA_966211735.1 uncultured Schlesneria sp. | reverse complement strand
CACATTGCACACCCGCACCCCTATCCCTTTGCCTCGGATCTATAAGACTCTCCGACCTGGCAAGCAGTAGTTCAACGAAAGACACCAACGGAAGTCTATGGCCATCGGACGGTGCAGGAGTATGTGCATCGACCACGTTTCGAACTGTTCGACCTGCAGGCAGATCCCAACGAGACACGCAATCTGGCGACCGATCCAGATCACACACAGACCCTGGAAACACTTCAATCCAAGCTGCGGGCCTGGCAAAAGCAGACGCAGGATCCGTGGGAATTGAAGTGGACCTACGAATGAGCCGGGAAAAATCCACTGCTCTAAACATCATCAGCGATTGCCGATCGGTAATAATCAGGAGTCCTGCGGCCATAATCCAACAAGCGGGTTGAGGCAAAACCATAGGAATCGTAGAATCTTCGTTCGTTTGGAAGCTGACCTGCGGTCCGTTCCGGCTGGCAGACCTTCCCAAGATTCCGTTGACTGGAACGTCGCGAGCTACACGGAGTGCCTGTTTGATGTCGAATTATCTTTTCACCAGTGAATCGGTCAGTATGGGCCACCCCGACAAGGTGGCCGACCAGATTTCCGATGGGGTGCTGGATGCCCTGCTGGCTCAGGACCCACGTTCGCGCGTGGCCTGTGAAACACTGTGTACCACGGATCTGGTCGTGCTGTCTGGTGAAATCACGACACAAGGCAAGACCGACTACGTCCAGATCGCTCGCGATGTCGTCAAAGACATCGGTTACACCTTTGACAACGTTGGCTTCCATTACGAGACTTGCAAGGTTCTCGTTGCGATTCACAGCCAAAGCCCAGACATCGCCATGGGTGTCGACCGCGAAGGGGCTGGCGACCAGGGCTTGATGTTTGGTTACGCCTGCAATCAGACGCCGGAACTGATGCCGCTGCCAATCGCTCTGTCGCATCGCATCATCAACCGCCTGACGGAAGCTCGTCAGAAGAAGGAAGTCGACTGGCTGCGTCCTGACGCCAAGAGCCAGGTCACCGTCGAATACGATGCGAACAACAAGCCAGTCGGAATCTCGGCCATCGTCGTTTCGACCCAGCATCATCAAGACGTTTCCCAGGCTGACATTGCCAAGTTCGTGACGAACGAAGTGGTCAACAAGTCGGTTCCTGCGGAGCTGCTGTCTTCGAAGACGAAGTACCACATCAACCCCACCGGCAACTTCGTGGTGGGTGGTCCTCACGGTGACACCGGCCTGACGGGCCGCAAGATCATCGTCGACACCTACGGCGGCTGGGGCCGTCACGGCGGTGGTGCGTTCAGTGGTAAGGATCCAACCAAGGTCGACCGTTCCGCCGCTTATATGGCTCGTCACGTGGCCAAGAACATCGTCGCCGCCGGCCTGGCCTCGGAATGCGAAGTTCAACTGGCGTACGCGATCGGTGTCGCCGATCCAGTCAGCATCCGCGTCTCGACCAATGGCACCAGTGTCATCAGTGAAGACAAGATCGTCGGCCTGGTTCGCGAACACTTCAAGCTGACGCCACTGGGAATCATTGAGTACCTGAAGCTGCGTCGACCAATCTACCGCAAGACCGCCAGCGGTGGCCACTTTGGACGAAGCGATGCCGATTTCACATGGGAAGCCACAAACAAGGCTGCCGATCTGAAGAAGGCTGCTGGAATCTAAGCATTTACCTGCTGCCGATGAATCAACGATGCGTTCGGGAGAGAACCTCCCGAACGCGAGTTGATGCATCATGTTGACTAAATCGATTTGCGACTGTCGGATGGAAGGGAGTCCATGCCGGATCAAGACGCTTTCAAGACGTTGGCCCTCACAGGCCCACGGCGGCATTCACTGGCCGTGTGGATCTGGTCGGCCTTACTACTGGCCGATGCCGTGCTGGCCACTCGTCGACTTTCGGGCCAGTTCACGGAATCGCTGCCGGCACCGCTGGCGATCTTCAGCGGGCTGATCGTCGCGATCACATCGTTGGCGGCGTGGTCGCTCTACATGTCTGTCCGTCGGCCACAGACAACAAAGCTACTGTCGGTTGCTCCGCAAGCGGTCTCGTTGACGATCACTGCGATCTGGTGTTGGGCGCTCTCCGCCGCAACCAGTCCGCTGGCTGCTGGCATGCTGTTCTCCATCGTTCTACTGCAGCTTGGTGTGCTGGCCGCGTCATCAGATCTGGCGTGGAGCGAAGCTCCTTCACAAATTTCGCATCCAGAACCTCCGACTATGCCAGAGGTGTCCCCCCCTGTGGCGACTACTTCAGAGCCGACATTCTCTGTCAAAAGCGACGAGTCATTCATCGAAGAGACCGAGTTCACTGATGAAGGGGCAGGGGAGATCGATGCGGGCCAGACGCTGTGGCTGTCCCGCCGCACGACTGATGAGACCGAGCAGATCGAAGGTTGGGTGCGAGTCGAATTCGCGGCCGGCCAACGAGAAACAATGATCCACGTCGCGTTTTGTCCGCCGTTACCGGGCATCCCTGAGATCGAAACCGAAGACTTGGAGGGATCCGAACTGGAAATCCGCGTCGCCGCCGCCTTCGCCTTCGGTGCCAGACTCTCTGTGCGTCGTAGCGGCCCCTTGGATGAATCGAGCACCGATCGAGTTGGATTCTTCGCCCAGGCACGTGCGGCCAATCGAGCTGCATAGCACTCGTAGGTCAAGTGAATGACAACACTTCACTGGGCGGCCTGATTTCACTGAAAGCCAGGGAAGCGAGCGACGTCCTGATGCGAACGTTCTTCTACGGCTGGAGGCAAAAAACAGGACTCGCGACACTGCTGGCAGCACTGCTGATTGCTGGCGCATGGTGCCGTAGCCAAAATCAAGTCGATATCGTCACCGTGGAGAGCGGATCGACTCGCCAGACGTTGGCTTCAACGGAGGGCCGGCTTGTCTGGGATCAACGTCAAAACGGAGCGTTGGGCCGGAGGGGAACCGCTCGATACTCGATGTCGATTCAGATTGATCTCTCCGACAAGGTCGACAAGACTCGGTTCGGATACCTCAACGATTGGTCCATCCATTGGCGAAGAAGATGGTGGGGATTTGATTTCGGCGAAGCTCGCCAGATATCAGGAACCCACGCCATCTTTCGAATTATCCCCTACTGGTTCATCGTGTGCCTTCTGACTCTCCTCTCTGCCTACTTGATATTCTGGCAGCGATCTCGACCACCAAAAACCGATTAAGGGAGGACGAGCGTTGCGTGATTTTTTTCGGGGCTGGCGACGAAAAGCAGGCTGCGTCACACTACTCATGGCATTGATCGTAACGGTCGCCTGGGGACGGAGCTACTTCTACGAGGATCACATCTGGGTCGCCTTCAGCCGACAGCGAGCACTCGCAATTCACACAGCCGTTGACCACATTGGCATCTCCGGTGAGTGGCAGGAAGAGAATGGCTCGCCGTCGGTACCGGAGAGTGGCATTACAGTGGTCGAGGTGAGATTTGATCCCTCGAAGTGTTTCAA
>CBIHQO010000800.1:0-3478 GCA_966211735.1 uncultured Schlesneria sp. | reverse complement strand
ATTGATCCGCGAGACTTGCAGGCAACCGATTCGGTCGCACGCCGTCGTAGCATTGAAGCATTGCGAAGCGCTTCAGCGATGCGGGAATTCCAACCGCAGTAAATCCGGGGTGACCTGTCGCAGGAAATGGCCCGCCATGATTCATTGCCGAGACCACTGCCACCCCGGTTGGCATCCTGTCATTCAAGAGCCGTCCCACCTTTTGGCGCAAGATCGGTGTGATCTGTCCGTAGAGAGCGTCGTCTGATCCATCATTTGCCGTATAGAGGCAACCCGTCAGGTTCCCTTCCAAGGCTTGCGTCACTCCGATGAATTCGCTGTCCGATTCGACAACCACAATCAGTGACGCATTACCGAACATCTCGGTCTGCAAGGCTGTGGGCGAGGAAATAAACTGTGATCCGGTAACGCGCAGCAAGGTGTTCTGGCAGCAATAACCCGCGCCGCCACCGCTCGATCCGCCGGTGACCACCGTCGCCCCGTGGCCGACTAAGGTGCGGAATCCTGACTCCAGATGCGATTGCACGCTGGGGCCCAGCAGCGTTCCGACGGGTGCGGTGGAGAATCGTTCGCCGACCTGGCGAATCCAATCTTCTGTTTCTACGCCCGCCTTCAAGACAATCAATCCAGGATTGGTGCAGAACTGTCCCGCGCCCATCAGGCAACTGGCGGCGAACTGTTCGGCGATGGCAGCGCTCCGCTCGCGAATCGCACCCGGCAGAATATAGATCGGGTTGATACTGGACAGCTCCAGATAGATCGGCTTGCCGACTCGGTCCGCAGCCTCTTTCAGTTGCGATCCGGCCGATCGGGAACCGGTATAGCCCGAGGCCCCGATCAAAGGATGCGAAACCAACCGCTTCCCATCGTCATGATTCGTACGGTAAATCAGTTGGACGAAACCAGCGGGCATCCCCGTTTCATTTGCCGCGAGTTGGGCCTCTTCGGCCAGAATTCGCGTGGTTCCAGGATGCGAAGAATGGCCCTTGGCGATGACTGGATTGCCGGCCGCGATGGCCGCTGCGAAGTCGCCCCCCGCGGCGCTGTTGAAGGCGAACGGAAAGTTATTGGGTCCGAACACCACGACCGGGCCGATCGGACGCAACATCGATCGAATGTTCGGCGCACTGTCGATTGTTGGCTCAGTCCATGAGCCATCTCGGGCGGCGGCGGCGGCTTGTCGCAACTGATTCGAAGTCCGCGGCAGTTCCGCATCCTTCAGCCGTGGCTGCACGGGCAGCGCCGTCTCCTGGTGGGCCATCTCGATCAATTCGGCGGCGCGAGCGTCGATGCGATCCGCATAGCGTTCCAGAAATGCGGCGAAACGATCGCCACCCCAATCTCGCACAATTGTCGCAGCTCGAGAGGCCGATTCGATCGCACGAACGATCTCTGACCAGGGGCTGATCGGATACTTCCCGGGTAGTGACTCACGCGTCCGAGGATTAACCGCTTGAAATGTGGAAGTCCCCGTGGAAACCGTCCACTGTCCGTCGATCAACACCTGCCGCACTGTCATCGTCGCATTCTCCATAAACCCTGAAGAGCGAATGAATCGCCCCAAATCATCAAGTCCCGACATCGTACACAGTCAACACGAGGCAAGCGATTGAAGGCGGTTGATGGTTCTTCTTGCTCCAGGCGATTCGTCTGTCATTGCCGTGCAGGCGGGAATGACGGGCATATCCAAGCAAGCGACCTAACCTTCTCCTATTAATGCGAGGAACTCGTCTTCCGACAGCACTTTGACGCCGAGCGAATTCGCCTTTTCAAGTTTGCTGCCAGCCTCCGTTCCGGCGATCAGGTAGTCCGTGTTCTTGGACACACTGCTGGCAGGGCGGCCGCCATACTTCTGAATGAGGGCATGCATGTCATCTCGCTTGAAGCGAGTCAACGTTCCGGTCACGACCAGCGTCTTTCCGGAAAGCAGCCCATCAGTCTGTCGAGCGGCCGCTTCCGCTGCCGCCGCCTCGCTGCCCATATTCAGGCCGAGCTCTTTCAATTCTGAAACAATTCGCTGTCCGTATTCACTCGCGAAAAAGGCATGCACCGATTTGGCGATCACGTCGCCAATCTCGTCCGTTTGAGCCAGGTCTGCTTCCGATGCGCGAGCCAATGCGTCCATCGAACCGAAACGGTCAGCCAGCAATTGCGCTGTACGCGTCCCCACATGTCTCAGATTCAACGCCGTCAACAAGCGCCAGAGCGGACGTTCGCGTGACGCTTCGATCCCCGCCAGCAGGTTGTCGACCGACTTGGCCCCTAATCGTTCCAATTCCAACAGCTCAGCCCGTCGTCCCGGCAGCCGGTAGATATCCGAGAAGCTGGCCAGGAGCTTGTTCTCGGTCAATTGTTCGATCAGCTTTGTGCCCAGTCCTTCAATGTCCATGGCGGATCGCGAGGCGAAGTACCGCAGCGCTTCGCGAAGTTGAGCTGGACAGCTTGGATTGGGACACCGGACGTAGACGCCCCCTCCATCTTTTTCGACAGAGGTTCCGCATTCAGGACATTCGGTCGGAAACGGATAGGGTTGCTCGGTGCCATCACGTCGATGAACCTCGACTCGCACCACATGCGGGATGATCTTCCCGGCCTTCTCGACGATCACCCAATCGCCGATTTGCACACCAAGTCGCGCCAATTCATCGGCATTGTGCAGACTCGCTCGAGAGACCGTCGTCCCGGCGATTTCAACAGGTTCTAAAGATGCAACCGGAGTTAACGCCCCGGTCTTGCCGACTTGAACTGTGATGCCAGCCACCCGCGTTTCGGCTTCGTACTTTTCCCACTTGAACGCCACGACCCAACGTGGTGCTTTACTCGTGGACCCCAATTCCTGTCGCACCGCCAAGTCGTTCACCTTTAAGACGATGCCGTCAACTTCAAAGTCCAATGCGTGCAGATCCTGCATCAGCGTCTGGCAGTATTCGACAGCGGCTTCGAAGCCGGGCTGTACCGCCGTGCGCGGGACGGAAGGGATCCCCAGTTCTTCGATCCGCTTCAGGAAGTCGCTGTGCTTTTTGAATGTGGCTCCTTCCAGGCTGCCCACGCTGTGAGCAAAGAACCGGATCTTTCGTTCCGCGCATTGAGCGGGGTCGAGCAGTTTGATGCCACCCGCCGTCGCATTGCGTGAGTTCTTCAGTGGCTCTTCGCCTCGCTCGGTCGCTGCCAACTGCAACTGGGCGAAGTCACTGTTGGCGATATAGGCCTCACCACGCACTTCCAATAGCGATGGGATATCGCTGTCGAATAGGTGGCCCTTGGACTTTCGAGAGATGTCCGTCAACTGCAATGGCACTCCGCGCATTGTCCGAGCGTTATGAGTGACGTCGTCACCACGACGGCCATCGCCACGAGTGACTGCGCGTACGAGCTTTCCTTCCTCGTAGATCAGCGAGATAGCCACGCCGTCAACTTTGTACTCGACCAGCCATTCGCAGGGATGCCCACCCAATTGCTTGGAGACTCGCTGACCGAA
>CBIHQO010000799.1:0-3508 GCA_966211735.1 uncultured Schlesneria sp. | reverse complement strand
ACTTCCTGCTCCAAGTCCTTACAGGAAAGACTACTTAGTGAGCGCTGGCCCTGGGGCACGAAAAGGTCTGACTTCAGGATTAAAGCCACGCGAATATCTTGTCAATGAAATCGAAGCGGCTGAGTTTGCGCTACGCAACGCGGGTGAGTTTAAATTAACGCAGGCCGAGCGGGACTATTTCCGAAGAAGCATCGACACTTACAAAGCGGAACTGCAAAAGTACGATATGACACAGTTCCCTTAATAGAATTAAGATTTTGCCGATTCAATCAGGACTTTCAATGCTGGTGCGCACCGTTTCGACGTCTTGCCCCTCTTGCGGCTCGACCGACTGCTTAATTCCGCGAATGTTTGGGAAACCGCATGACTCGATTTTCGACTTATCCGGAATAGGGCTTGTTTTCCTTGATGCTGATGTTCCTGCAAACAATGATGCCGACAACCATTGGCATTGCAAACGATGTTTCGCCAGTGCCGCACTATTCGACGATCCAGCGAAGGATATTAAAGAGCGTAATTTGTGGATCGACCAGCTATTCGTTGAAACATCGCGATGGACTCCCCAACAATGGCTCGATGCACGACAAGTGTATGGATTTGAGCTTTTTGTCCAGCATCTAAAAGATATTCGCGAGTCGATTGAAGTTGTAGGTGATGACTTTGCAAGTCTTCGAGCGTACCTCAGAACGATAGAGGGTAAGGAACGTTGGTTTCCAACTATTGCAGAGGTCGCTCAGATGGCCTGCGAACATCTGCGGACGCGATTGGCGAGAGTAGAAGGCGGCAAATGTGTTGCCGCCGATAAGCTCTTCAATGGCGGGCAGCATTTGAATCGGTACACCGTGGAACCGCATTTCGACGAGAGCAGTTATCGAATGACCTTCAGGCTCGCGGAATCGCGGTGAAGGTAGCTGCTTAAGCGGTTCGAAAAAAGGGATAGGTCCAACAGTGGACCTGGATAGAAAAAGGTGCTCATCCGACTATTTGGGGGGATGAAGTCAAACGGACATTATCCCTTCAGGGTGAACTTGGTGTGATGGAGAGTGAGTAGTCGTTGCTTGAAGTGTTCGTAGTTCCGGTAGCCGTAGGCCCGCCGTTGCAAGGCTCCGACTTTGTTGTTGATTCCCTCAATGGGTCCGCTGGAGATTGGATGGAGATACCAGTTGAGAAGTCCAGCGCGATGAGCGAGCAACGTCTTGGCCATGGATTGCAGAACGCGAATGCCTGAGGCGCTGGCTCTGCGGCACCAGTCGCCGAGGAATCTTTCCGCTGCCAGAATGGACTTCTGGCTCCAGAACTGCCTGAGGTCTTCTTTCAGGTAGTACGCGATCGCCAAGGGCCTGTTCAACTGCAACGCGAGTTCCAACTTCTGTTGTTCGTTGACGTGCTGGTCTTGCGTGAGGTTCTCGGGATTCTTCAGCAGCAGCCAGCGGATTCCTTTGAGGACTTCGCGATGCATGTTGCCTTTCAGTTCCCGATACAGATCGCGACGTAGAATCGTCAACTTCTCATTCATCAGCTTGATCACGCGGAAGTGATCGAAGACCAGCCGGGCTTTGGGCAGGTATTTCAATACGGCGGCGATGTAACCGCCTGCCATGTCGGTGGCGACCGCCTCGACCTTCGCATTCGCAGTTTTCAGCCTGAGAAAGAGGCCCTGCAGGCCCGCCTGACCGCGACCTGGAGCCACCGAGACAACGGCCCGCGTGTCCAGATCCACCACCAGCGTGACGAACTTGTGCTGCTTACCGAGGTAAACCTCATCGATGGCCAGGCGCCTCAGTCCCGTCAGATCCGGCCGTGACAATTTCTTCAACCGACGAATGTCGATCTCGCAGACGGTGTTCCACGACACGCCGAAAACCTCCACGACATCCTGAATCGTCAGCCGAGACAGCCACGCTTCCAGGCATTGCTCGAACTGCTTTGTGATCTGACGCTGCCCCTCCACAAACGTCGGTTGATGCCACGTCTTGCCGCCGCAATTCAGGCACTTCACCCGAGGAGTTTTCATTGTCACAAATACTGGCGTCAATCCAACCGGAGGCGCTTTCCAGAACCGCACACGCCACTCGTGGATGTGCACGCGACCGCACTTGCAACTCCGACACTGCAACGATTCCCGAGGCACCGAGACCAGCACGAACCACGAGCCGCCTTCACCTTTCCAGGCGTCCTCAACTCGATAACCCTTCAATCCCATCTCGTGATACAATCCGTCCGCGGACATGCTGTTTTTTCCTCTGGAATGTCGTGCCGCTAAACACAACTCCATTGGTGACCAGCAGGTCCGCTTTTTTCAATTCATCCCCCCCAAATAGTCGGATGAACCAGAAAACGCTCATCCAGCAGCCGTTGAATTGATCCGATTTCAAGCAACATGAGGTTATCTCTGTGTCGACAGCAGGTATTCACATGAGCGCGAGAAAAGTCGGGTCAACGATAGTGGTTCAATCAACGTTCCATTCGGAGAGGACTCGTGCGGCCGACTCGCTGAACTCTTCGTCTGCTAACAACCTGCGAAGTGAATCAATCGACCGTGGCGTGCTTGGATGGCACGTAACAGCGAAAAATGCATTCCCCCGCAAAATGCTCTCCTTCTCTTTGTCGTGCAGTATCCTATTTATCGTGTCTTCCAATTTGATGTTATCCATGTAATTTGCGGCCGCACTCGCTGCGTACTGTAGGACCAAATAATCATCCTCGTCTCTATTCAGTACTATATTTATCATCTCCGCAATTCGAGTTCGGACGCTCTGAAGTGTATATTGCCTGTACTCAAAAATCCTGAACGCGACTATCCGTGCAAGATCGAACTCAGCTTCATCTGACGCGATCGAAAGAAGAAAATCGATCACGATTTCGTCATCGGCAAACTTGTCTAATTCTTCGACAATCTTTGGTTTACGAGATTTGTCATTCTCTTCGAGCCTGACATCTTCGGATCGAAATTGATGGATAAGATCTGCGATTCGACTCATTTGCGTGACCTTATTTGCTTGGAATTATGGTGATTTTGGGATCAATACGTGTAGTGGAGTCGGGCATTTTAAGAATCTCGTCCGCAAGAGTTCTTGCTTGTCCCCCAATGATGGAGTTTACTCGACTGTCTCCAGTTCCTGTTACATCCTTTGGCCCGCCACCAGTCCTCATATCTGGTTCGTGTAACCATGCAGCCCCTTCACCAGCGTCCTCAAGGGTCCTAACGTAGGCTCTGCCTTCGCCAACGTTCTTTTTGTAGTCGCGAATTCGTTGCTTCAGGCCCTGCATCCCTACTTTTTCGATAATCTTGTTCATCTGCGCAACTTGTCGGTTAATTTGCCGGTTCAATTCGGCAATGTCGGTTTTCTTATCTACTTTGAGTTGATGCTTGAATTCAAGCTGATTAGGTGGCCTATTCGGAGTGGGCACCGGTTTTTGAGCAGCGACCGACTGATTCGGCTTCGACTTGGACTACGATGGACCCCAAAAACTGGACCAGGAAATAAGGTAGTATTTCCGAGGTTCC
>CBIHQO010000798.1:0-3512 GCA_966211735.1 uncultured Schlesneria sp. | reverse complement strand
CTGGCTCTGCTGACCGGATTGATTCTGGTTCCGCTCAGTGTCGTGTTGTGGTCCGTCCTGCGTTTGGGCACGGGAATGCAACGGAGTTCTTCTGAGGCAAGGTTGATTGGCGTCGGCCCAACCTCAGAACAGCTCGCGCCAAGCGGCAGTTCGCGAACGATATTTTTCCAATGGGCTATTGCGCTGTCAGTGTCCCTCGTCGTGATCAATGCCTGCTACCTGTTTCGCGGAACGGGCACCCCTCTGGGCCGTTTGAAATTGGCGAGTTCTCGACTTCAGGTCATTCAGCAGGTCGGCGCCTTGACGAACTTGCCGGTTCTATTGCCTACAGACTTTGTCGCGGCACTCGATCGCTTGTCGCAGGACCTGGAAAGGCGTCACCCCGTCTATCTGGATGGGGAATGGAGTGATCGTCCATTTGTCCGCTACTACGCGGCGGCCTTGTTGTACAAGCTGCCGATCAGCACTCTGGTCTTAGTGCTTGTATCACTGGCAAGCCTCGCGCGTCCACGACCGCATTCGCAAGGCAGACGGCATGGAGTTTTCCTGTTAATTGCCGCATCGATTCTGCCCGTTCTGGCCAGCGGTTCGTCGAATCAGATCGGTATTCGATATGTACTCCCCACGTTTCCATTGCTCTGTGTTTTCGCCAGCCAGTCCGCGCGGTGGTTAGAGTTTGATGGCACTGCCCCTCGTTCGGTGTGGATGAAGCGCCTGGTCTGGGCAATGCTGATTGCAGCACCGCTCTCGCTAAGGTTTCACCCTCATCACCTGGCCTATTTCAACGTCATCGCTGGCGGTCCATTGAATGGACGATGGCATCTGGTTGATTCCAATCTCGACTGGGGACAAGACCTGTATGCCTTGAAGACATATCTAGATCAACACCACGTCGATGAAGTGGGGCTGGCTTACTTTGGGACAGTCAGCTCAGACTCGATTGGGATCAAATCCCACGTTCCGCCATCGCGATTTCCGCAGGCCGGCTGGTATGCCATCAGTGCCAACTTTGTCCAAGGGCGTCCGCATGCACTGCGAGGGGACGACGGCAAAAGACAAAATGTGGGGCTCGAAGAATTCGGGTACTTTCGTTTTTTTGAGCCAGTGACAACAATCGGCTATTCGATCTACGTTTATCGTATCTCGCAGCAGGATGTCGCCCGATATGCAGCGGCCCTTCAGCAATTGCAGCGTGAATCCGGAAGGTGATGCTTGCGAAGCGATCTCTCCTGCTTCACGTTTTGACGCAACGTCGAGCGCAGATGGTGCGTGACTTGCCCGCGATCTTGGCGATAATCACCACACCTGGTTGCTTGCCAGGTAATGGCAGACGCCGACGCAGGGTCTCTGCCTGAACTGGAATATGGCGGCACTTGATTTCGACTTGTCCGAAGTCCGACTTTCGCAACCAGCTGCGCAACTCGTTCTCGTTATGCGGCAATTCGGCCAGAACCTCGAATGCTTGCACGAACGCACTGTCGACGAGTGTGTCTGATGTCAGGTATTCCTCGGCTTCGTCGATGCGAGTCAGTTCGAGCTTCTGCGCGACAACGTCGAGCAATCCCGCGCGAACCACGGCGGGATCAGGGTCATAGACGTATCGGCCGAGTGGAGTTACCGAGGCGACTGCATCCAACGGATGTCCGGCGATCGTCTCGCCAGACGGTAACACTGTCGCGCGAAACGGCTGAGAGCCAGCGAGTTCACCAAACCAGACGGTGGCTTCTTTGCATTCGCCGAAGAGGCTGATGAGCTCGATTTCGGCATTGGGGAACTTGCCCCCAAAATTGCAGGCCGGACCTACTTTGATCGCTCCCCCTCGACATCTCTGCATGATGCTGATCAGGTCTGGCAGGCCCGGGACGTAATCTTCGATCCGCGATGCCTTTCCTTCAGAACCCACTCGACGATCGGGATCGACATGAACCAGGCCACCCAACTCTTGAAGCTGTAGCACGTCGCGACAGACGGCCTGCAGTTGATTGGCAACACCGTAGACTTCCGCGTTCCATTGCGTCCGCAAGCAGGCGGCGGGGTTCAGATCCACTGCGGTCACCTGGCATCGGTTGGCCATGGCGATCGCGTCGCTCCCCATACCGCTGCACAGATCCCAAACGGGGCCATTAAAGCGCTTTGACTTATGGATCGCGACTAGTTCCGCGGTTGCTTGCTCCAGGCCACGTCGATCGAACCACAGTGATGGCGCCTTCGAAAACTTCGCGGCGGCCTTACGTCGCAGTTCGTGCAGCGTCAGCGCGGCGCGCACCAGATCATCTGGAAATTGGCGACGCAGCTTCGATTGCAGACCGAGTTCGGGCCCTTTCCATTGAGTGATGAGATCGAGGATTTGTGGTGTGCGACGTAATTCGCACAGGACACGACATTCCTCGTTGGCGTCTTCAAAGGTCGTGGCATGCTCGGACGCGATTTCGTTGTTCATCAATCTGACTTTGCCGGGAGAGCCCCAAGGCTGATTAGTGGCTAATAATCGAACTGGACCGAACGGTGCTGGCTGGCTAGCGGATCCACCAATCAACGTACGTGTTGACCAACCAACCTAGCCAGTCAATACGATCGCAAAGCCACAACAGGGGAGCGTAGAATTTCGCAATCCATCGCGGCCCACCGACATGAGTGGCTGCGAACCAGTGCCAGAAAAAGGGGCCGATGGTGGCGAATGCGATCAGAAAATACAGCACCAGATAAACCACCACTCGCAACGCAAACTGCCGCAAATACAGCCCCACGCGAAAGGGGAGCGGCGAGGCAGATTGCATCGGTGGCGACTGATCTTTCTCGGCGACAACATTTTCATTCATCCCAATAGGATATCGAATGCCGCCCCCCATCGAAATCCTGTCCGGTGACACAAACAGGCCACCGTTCGGCTTTCACCTTGGCAAGTATTCGAGGTCACTGCAGCCGCGATCTCATAGCCGCCGATATCCAATTGCCCTTTCGGAGGAGCATAAAACTGGGATGACCGGTAAAGTCTGCGATATTGATTGATTCGGGGTCCAATTCTGGTGGAATCCGCCAACTCGACAGCGATTTCAGCGATGAATCGTGGTTGTTACTCCGAAGCAATTCATTCAGGTTCACGCCAACACACGAGAGGCAGCAGCGAAAATGCGGATTGTGGTCGCCAGTTCCGAAGCGGTTCCATTCTCGAAAACCGGCGGGCTGGCCGACGTCGCATCAGCGCTTCCCAAAGCACTGTCGCAGGTGGGACATGATGTCGCAATCATCGTTCCGCACTATCCTCAGGTGCAGGCCAAGCACACGGATCTGCCTGATATCGAGGATATCGGAGTCTCGCTACGAGTTCCGGTTGGCCAGAGAATCGTCGAAGCACGAGTGCTGAAGTCGCACCTGCCTGGTACCAAAGTCACAGTCTATCTGATCGATCAACCCGGCTACTTCGACCGGCCGGGGATCTATGTCGAGAACGATCAGGACTACCGAGACAACTGCGAACGCTTTGTCTTTTTCAGCCGATCGGTGATCGAGAC
>CBIHQO010000797.1:0-3513 GCA_966211735.1 uncultured Schlesneria sp. | reverse complement strand
AATGAGCCGCATGACATGGGTGAAACCGAACTTCCTGTGGATGATGTATCGATCGGGATGGGGCACAAAAGAGGGACAGGAAGTCACTCTGGCGGTCCGGCTACACCGTGCTGCCTTCGACAGCCTGCTGGCCTCGGCGGTCCCTTCGTCGTTTGATCCGAACACCTATCAATCGGAAGCAGACTGGAAACGGCACGTCGCAACATCCGACGTTCGTTTGCAATGGGACCCCGATCATAGTCCCACCGGCCAACCACTCGAACGACGAGCGATCCAACTGGGATTGCGCGGTGAAGCCATCGCTAAATACGCTCGTGAGTGGATCATTGAGATCGAAGACATCTCAGACTTTGTGGTCGAACAACACCGCAAACTCAAAC
Source organism: uncultured Schlesneria sp. (assembly GCA_966211735.1). Lineage (GTDB taxonomy): Bacteria > Planctomycetota > Planctomycetia > Planctomycetales > Planctomycetaceae > Schlesneria. Next base: position 3,133 of record CBIHQO010000797.1, on the reverse strand, counting down.
AAGCCGGCAATTCTTCACTGTTAATGCCACGCGAAGAGGTCTATCCCGTCCACTGTGAATGATTCTTCACAGCCCTCTTTCAACGACTCACCGAATAGGCATGCGTTGCCCTCTTCGACAGCAGTCGTCCCTCCGACAGCGAGTGCACTAGACCACTTCGGCAATCCGAAACAATGGCCCGCAACTCCGTTGTCACAACGTCTCTTCACAGCTCCTGCAGTCTGCGCCGAAATGATGTGCGCCTCGATTGGTATGCTTGATGCAGAAACTTCGGACGATAGCATATCGCGAGATATATAATTGAAATTTGAAGACATCGAAGGAAATCGCATTGGCTTCAGCTCATCCATCTTCTCGCCCAGTACGAATGATCGATATCGCCGAACGAGCGGGCGTGTCACGCATGGCCGTGTCTGCCGTCTTGATGGGAACCGGCAACGGCCGGATTGGCGTGAGCGTGAAAACCGCCGAGCGAATTCGGCAGATCGCCGATGAACTGGGCTATCGTCCGAACGTGGCCGCACGTCAACTGGCCGGAAAACGCAGCGGCGTCATCGCCGTCGTCTCCCATGACTGGAAGAACTTTCTCGCCCAACGACTGCTCGCCTGGCTGCATGAAAGTGCCGAGCGGCAAGGTTTTCGGATCCTGGCCACTCAAGCCCCCGACGGCTTGGGGCCGATTGAGCAACTGCTTCGCGATGTTCGCGCTGGGTGGGTCGATGGCATCGTCTATCTCGCTCACGAAAATGAATCACAATGGCCCGACGTCGCAAAGCTCCTGAAAAATCTTCCGACGGTGCTGACCGTGGGGGGTGACCTGCAAATCCCCGGCGTGACCAGTGTTGTCAGCAATGTGGTGTCGGGCGCCCAAGCCTCGATGCGGCATCTTCACGATCGCGGGCGGACCAATCCCGTCCTCGTGACGGAAGAACTCGAGTCGAAGGCGATTCAATCTCGAATCGCCGCCTACCAGGCGACTGCCGCCGAATGTGGCATCAATTTCAACGAATCGAAAATCATCCAGGAAACACAAGGCTGGCTGGTCAGCGACCCCGAACACTACGGACGCTTCGATGAACTCGCGCGGATGATCACCAGCAAGCTGCGAGCGGATAGCGTCCTGTGCGATACCGACTTTACCGCCGTGGGATTGCTGCGAGCGTTCCGCCGCCTGGGGATCCGGGTTCCGACAGAGATCTCGGTCATTGGTTGGGGCGACCTGCAGTTCTCGGCCGTCTTCGACCCCAGCATGACGACGGTGAGTCACCAACTGCCAGAGCTACTCAGCCAAGTCATCTCTCGACTGCAAAAGCAACTGGAATCGACCGCGGAAGCGGGTGTCGTTGATTTGATTGAAACCAAGCTTGGGACACGGGAAACGTCCTGAGTCACGCAGGATTTCGCGTTTTTTACTTTCATATATGCAAAAGGGTTCTACGATCAGGAGACGACGAACAACTTCGTCGTTAACGCGACGGCGGGCACCACCACCACCAGCAGCAGCAGTTGATTCCCAACTGCGTGAGATTCCAAAACGGCCTTGGCGAACGGATACCACGAGTACCATCGTGCTTAATTCAGTTCGCCAAGACTTTTTTCAACGCCTCTTTGAGGACGTCTTCGCTTTGAGGGCGATTCCACGTGTAACCGTGCTCCTCTCGAAATCCTTCTGCAAATGCTTGATTGGTCGGAATGTAGCCTGGGGCACTTTCCCCGAAGCCTAAGCACATCACAAACCCCTCGGGTCGCTGGCGCTGAGCGAATAGTTGATAGGCGACAAAGCTCTCGGCGGGTAGCAGCAGCAGTTGTGCAACACCAAAGTCGATCATCGGGATCTCGATGTGGTGTCCGTCTGGATGATGTTGCAATGAACTCAGACCAAGCGCCGCTTGAACCCGCGCGGCCAATGGAATGCGAGCGTCGTTCAGTTTTTCTCGCAACGCCGCTTCGCTCATTGAAGGGAGTTCGCTGTGCGGCATCACGATCGACTCGTTGCGATAGGCGATCTTGTTCAAAGGATGCTTTTGAGTATTCGCCCAGGCGCTCGCCATCCCCAGGGCAAGTCGCTCGGCAAACAACACTCGGTTGCCCGGCGCACCATCATTGAATTTCCCTGCAGTCACGTCGCCGCAACAACCTGTCGCATAAATCTGAAAGGCACGAGGATTCGCCGCGTCCCGAAGGTTACGGGCGAGGTTTGGGAAATCACCTGAAATTTCTCCGTTGCCATAGGTACTCATCGGGTGACACGCATAGGCAGACAGCGCCAGTAACGGCTTGTCGTGATTCCATAGGCTGATCGTTTTCAGCAAGGGATCGATTTCGCCTTCCGGCAAAGCGCGCAGCACAGGATCATTGCAGCGACTGAAACGCCGATAGCTGATCTTGCCGTTTTCATCGACCCGCCGATTGGATGCCAGTTGCTCGACTTTGGCCTGACCAATCCCGACATGCGTGATTTCGGTAGCCATCGGCAGACTCGACTTCAATGCCTGGGCCGCTCGTTGCACACAGTCTTCATGAAACCCCGCGTCGAGCATGGTTCCGCCAGGCAATGACGCCGCCAGCAGTTTCTGCGCGGTGAGATCAAAATACGGGGCATCGTGCTGGTGGACTGTGTGAACGAGCACGCGAGCAGGAGTCGTTCCCGCGGCCTCGGCCAGCACTTCTCTCCATCGCTGAAAGGAATCGTTGCGCACTTCGCACCAGTCGAGGACAACCAGCACGAGAGGGCGCTCGGGCCCCATCAGGACAAAACCACGTGCATCCAGCGAATCGCGGATCCCGGTCGACGGAGCAAACGAATTGCCGAGCAACGGATGTCCAACGGGAGGGGTCACATCGCAGCGGAACGTGGCGAGCTTCCAAGATACAGACTCCGCTGCCCTTGCTGAGCCACCCCAGATGCCGGCGGCACTAAGCAGGACAAACCACTTCAGGAAATCTCGGCGAGTCGCAGACACGCTCTTCTCCCGGAAGAAATTAGACGACGAATGACGCGGCACTCACGAGGCAAGTAGAAACAGGCTTCCCTTCCCGCGATGTTCGAGTGTTCTGCGTTTTGTGGTAAAACCCGACCCCGTGAAGCTCGATATCCGTATTCTGTCGCAAACCAGTTGGCATAGCGTTCACG
>CBIHQO010000796.1:0-3519 GCA_966211735.1 uncultured Schlesneria sp. | reverse complement strand
TTTCTCCGCAACACCTGTCACAGATTGAGGTAGCAAAACCCAGCGACAAGTCATTCAGGCCAAATTATGAAGCAAGGTTGTAGTTGACCCAGGCTGCGCTGTCCGATATTATTACCGGCTCTGTCGTGGTTATTCTTCAAGCAGCTGAAGCCGTACAACCGATGAAGATTTCGCGGAAATCCGATTATGCCTTGCGCGCGTTGATGACGCTCGTGGAAAGATTCGGAAAAGGACCGATTTCGATTCGTGAACTGGCAGAGAAGAATGATGTGCCACGAGGATTTCTCGAACACATCATGCTGGATCTCAAAACTCAGGGAGTGGTGAAAAGCATCGCGGGCCGAATCGGGGGGTTTATCCTGGCCAAACCACCCGAAGAGATCACCATGGGTGAAATTGTCAGACACTTTGACGGCCTGCTCGCCCCGATTGGATGCGTCTCGGCAGCGGCCTATGAACCTTGCTCTCAAGAAGCTACTTGCCGCTTTCGACGCGTGCTGCTCGATATCCGAAATTACACCGCTCAGAAGATGGACCATGCAACGTTGTCCGAAGTTTATGGATCAACTCCCGTGACGAAAGAAGAAGTTTTTTCATTGGTATTTATCGGTGGCGACGGGATTTGATTTTGTCTTGCCCATAATTATTAGTGACATAGATAGTCATAGTTTACTGCCGGTCGTGAGTCATCGTGTTGTGTGGGGGATCTCCAAAAATCGACGGGGTTGCCAGCACAGTGCGATGAAACAGTCTTGGAGAATGGTAATGTCTGACAGCTGGATCTATCGAGATTTCGGGCAGGACTTCGGTCCTGTGCCATTTGCGCAACTGCAGAATCTGGCAGCGAGCGGGACCATTCCTCGTGATTGCAAGGTGCGTTCCAGCACGGAGACGACGTGGAAAAAAGCGGCAGACATCGACGGCCTGGCCTTTCCACAAACGACCTCCGTATCCGGGTCATCTGGCAGCGATCCGAACCTGAATACGAAGGGTGCCGACGACTGGTTTTACACTGTGGGTGGGCTGGAACTTGGACCGGTCTCGTTCGATGAACTTTTGGATCTGGGTCGGAACGAGCAGATTGCCGCCGACGATCTCGTCAAACTCGGAATCAGTGGGAAGTGGCGTCGCGCCGGCTCGATTGGTCGGCTGATGGCCGTCCTCCCCTTTCAAGTGGCACAGAAGAAACAGCAGCGCACTTCCGCCAGCAGCATCACCATCGCGCCGAAGGTTGCCTCCCCGCCGGTCGCCCCCCCGTCCAACAGCAGCGCGCCGACGTCGACGCCAAACATGAACGAACGCGTCGAGGCATCCGCACAAGCAGGATATCACGAAGCCTATGAGCGAGCCAAAGAAAACATCGCCGGGCTAATCCTTGCTCAAGCGGAGGCAGCCTACAAAGCTGCGGAGGCCCAGGCGAATCAAGAAATTGCCTGGGCGTTCGCACCAAACGTGGACAACCAATGGTGGGGATGGATGGGCGGCGTCGAATACGGACCGGTCGAGTTCCAGCAGGTACTGGCACTGGCTCGGAATGGCCAGATCAAGGCACCAGACTTTATTCGCAACGGCATGCTCGGCCAATACATCCCGGTGGGAAGCCTGCCCGGACTGTTCAACGCGGTCGCGATCCTGGCAAAAGCGCATGAGTCGCTCGCGCTGGCGAATGCCCAGGCGAAAGCTGCCGTGGCACTTGTTGCCCCCGTGCCAACCAAGCCTGCCGTTGTCGAGAAAGTGAAACGACCAACGCCATCAACAGACATTCCCGTCGTTAGAGCGACCGAGGCGACTCCGCAGCGGCCGATCAAGTCGGCCACTCAAACCCCCGCCACAGAAATCTCGCAGCGAGACGTCACGAAGGACGTCAGGCCTGCGGCAAAGTCAAATCCAGCGGTTTCGGCTGTGATCCAGCCTGGCCGGCCAGTTGATCGCAATGCCGACCTGCTCGACCAGGTCAAAGCAGCCCTGGCCTCTCGCAGCATCCCCGGATTGAACAGAATCGAACTGGAGCTTAGCAGTGGCGAACTCGTGATGCGCGGCAATCTGGCTTCCGAAGGCGAGCGATTACTCGCTCTCCGTGTGGCGGGACAGGTGCCGGGCGTGACTAACGTTGTCGACACTCTGACTGTCGCGCAGTCAGGTCGCATGACGGCGGCCAAGAGTGCCCCCGCAATTCTGGCCGTGAAGCCTGCTCAGCGATCCGGTCCAGGCGCTGTCTCGCGACTCATCGAAAGCTTGAGCGGTCTCAACCTTAAGCATGGAGTCTCCGCAGCCGCCGTCATGGGATTGCTGGGATTTGGCCTTTGGTCCTTTGCGGGCAGTTCGCGACCGGTTTCAGTTCATCCCGTCAAAGGGCGCCTGATGATGAACGGCGAGCCCCTGGCGGATGCCGCGATTGTTCTGCATCGAATCGGCCACTCGAAGATCCCCGCCAACCTGCATCCTCGCGCCCGCGCTAAGGGCGATGGGACATTCGCACTGGAAACGTTCGACCCCGCTGACGGGGCTCCTAATGGAGACTTCGTGGCCACGGTTTGCCTTAACAAAGCAATTGAGACAGATGGTGAGACGCTACCAGGCCCAAATGTCTTACCTGCCGTCTATAGCCGCCCAGAGACTTCGCCATTGAAGATCAAAATCACCTCTTCCACGAGAGAGCTCCAACCCTTGGAACTCGTTGTTGAAAAATAAGCGCCGCCAAGCTCACCACGCCCAAGTCAAGGATCAGGAATATGGATACCAATCGTCGAGAGAATTCTGTGGCGCGCTCACCGGATACCATCGCAGTTGTGCTGGAGCACGTTCAATCGGCATTGCGCGGACTCAGATTTGGTCACGTCACCCTGATCGTTCAGGATGGGCGCGTCGTGCAAGTGGATCGCTTCGAGAAAACACGAATCCAAGAACCAGCCCATTGATCGAATGAGCTACGGTTCGCTGGCGATGATCAAGAATTCTAAATCTCGACGCCTCGTATGTTGAGCATTAGAGCGCATCCCACCTAACTGTGGCATCCCGCGAGCCAAAGCCCGCTGTGTCTAACCCATGTTTCAACGCGACACGCAGGTGCGACCCGCATTAGCCTGCAATTCCCGGCAATGCTTCAAGGACGTGATTCCGAATTTGAAGGGCGTCTTTGAATGAGGCTGACGAAGAAGTCGGATTACGCGCTCCGGGCGTTAGTCACGTTGGCGAGCCGTAACGGGGCCAAGCCCGTCCCCAACCGTGAACTCGCTGAACAAAACGACATTCCCAAGCGGTTCCTTGAACAGATCATGCAGGAACTGAAAGCGAAGGGCTGGGTCGTCAGCGTTCCCGGGCGCGATGGTGGTTTTAAGTTGGCTGTGCAACCGCACGACCTGACCATGGGGCAAGTGGTCCGCTTGTTTGACGGCATGCTGGCCCCGATCGCCTGCACCTCCACCAGTCACTACGAACCTTGCAGCCAGGAAAACACCTGCCGCTTTCGGCGTGTCCTGCTCGAGATCCGCAATCACTCCACCAAGTTAATGGACCACG
>CBIHQO010000795.1:0-3531 GCA_966211735.1 uncultured Schlesneria sp. | reverse complement strand
AGACATCCGGTCGCGGCCACAAAGGTGCTGGTAGCCGTTCGGGTTACAAGCGTCGAATCACGTTCGAAGGTGGTCAGATGCCGCTGACAAGGCGGATCGCCAAACGTGGTTTCAACAATCGCCAGTTCGAAACCGAGTGGGAAGTCTGCGACGTTGCGGCGCTGGAAAAGGCGTTCAATGCCGGCGAAACTGTGACTGTCGCGGAGTTGCGCAGTCGTGGTGTGCTGCCACGACGCAAGTCGGGCGGTTGTGCCGTCAAGCTCATTGGTTCAGGTACACTGACAAAATCACTCACGGTGATGGTCGGCGGTTGTACGGCCGGAGCGAAGAAGTCTGTTGAGCTGGCTGGTGGCAAGGTGGTCACGCAAAGCCGTAGCGAAGTATAAGCTCAATCCGGGACCGCCAAAGAACCGTCAGATACTGGGTGAAGCGTGTACGCATCTTTTATGCAGCTTTTGCGTATCCCGGAAGTACGCGCCAAGATCGGCTTGACGTTATTGCTCCTGGGCGTCTATCGCCTTGGCTTCTCCGTGGTTCTGCCAAACGTCGATCAAGAGATCCTGGCAGAAAACATGAAGAGCCAGGGTGGCGGTGATGGAATCGATCGCATGGTCGCCATGCTATCGCTGTTCTCCGCATCCAATATCGGCATGATGACCATCTTCGGCTTGGGAATCATGCCTTACATTTCGGCGTCGATCATCTTCCAACTGCTGGGGACGGTTTATCCACCGTTAGAGCAGATGCAGAAGGAAGGTGAAGCGGGGCGACGAAAGATCAATGAATACACTCGTTACGCAACTGTCGTAATTTGCTTATTCCAGAGTTTCTTCTGGGTACGAATGCTTGCCAGCGGCGGCGCCACTGGCAACCCGGTGTTCCTGCCTGGTTTCAACGATTTGTTCTGGCAGATTTCGGCTGCGATCACGATGACCACTGGAAGTATTTTCCTCATGTGGGTCGGTGAGCAGATTGATGAATTCGGGATTGGTAACGGGGTCAGCTTGCTGATCATGGCCGGTATTCTGGCACGCATGCCGGAAGCAGTTCGCTCGCTGGTTGCACCGGTACTCGAGAAAGGCATGCCTCTGGGTAGCCCGACTGGAATCGAACGATATGTGACCTTAGTGATTCTGTTCCTGGTGGTGATTGTCTGCGTAGTGATGATTACTCAGGCGCAACGGCGGATACCTGTGCATAGTGCGAAGCATGTCCGCGGTGCGAAGGTTGTTGGCGGTCAGATGCAGTCACTGCCAATTAAGATCAATCAATCAGGCGTCATGCCAATTATTTTTGCATCGAGCCTGTTGATGTTCCCTCAACTGATTTTCGGTATGCTCGCCTCAGCAGTAGGAACAGTGCCGTTTATCGGGACATTGGCAACGGCGGCAGATGTCGCGTTTAAGAATACAGGCGGTGTTTTCTACAATACATGTTACGTCGCTCTGATTTACTTCTTCTGCTTCTTCTGGACTGCGGTCACCTTCAATCCGACCGAGATGGCGAATAACCTGAAGGACTTCGGCAGCTTTGTTCCCGGGTATCGACCAGGGGCCCGAACCGCTCAATACCTCGAACGAGTTATGTTGCGGATGACCTTTGTGGGTGCGGCGTTCCTTTCGCTAGTCGCCATCATCCCGACGGTCGTAGTGAATTCGATGAGTGTGGATTACCTGGTCGCCAGCTTCTTCGGTGGGACCGGTTTGTTGATTTGCGTGTCGGTGGTGATTGACTTAATCACGAAACTCGACAGCCAGCTGGTCATGCGTGGCCTGCCAACGCTGTTGGACCGCGATACGAAGTAGAGCAGATTGTTAGACAGTTTTTGGGGAGTGCGGTCGTGAAAGTTCGATCAAGCGTGAAGCGAATCTGCGACGGTTGTAAAATCGTCCGCAGAAAGGGTAGAGTATATGTGATCTGCGCGCTCGACGCCCGGCACAAGCAACGCCAGGGTTAGTTCGTCGTCTGACTGCGCAATCGTTTAGAGCCTTCGGCGAATCACGGCAGCCAATCGCGGTAACCGGGTCGCCGATCTTGTTTTTGGAAGTTTAGAGGGAACGGACTAGAAGATGCCACGTATTCAGGGCGTTGATATTCCTAGCGACAAACCAACGTTTATCGCGTTGCAGTACCTGTATGGTGTCGGACCGCATGTTGCGTTCGAGATCTGCCATTCGGTCGGCATCGACCCTCAGCGTAAAAGCCGAGAAATGAGCGAGGACGTCCTTGCTCGAATTTCGGCGTTGCTGGACAAGGACTACACCGTCGAAGGTCAGCTTCGACGGCAAGTTCAGCAGAATGTGATGCGATTGAAGGATATTCAGTCCTACCGTGGCCTGCGACATCGCCGCGGCTTGCCAGTACGAGGTCAAAGGACCCGTACGAATGCCCGCACTCGTAAGGGTGTGAAAAAGACTGTGGCAGGCAAGAAGGGCGTTAAGGACATGAAGCACTGATCCTTGGGATTACTCTCGTTTTGAGCGGTTGGAAAGTTAAAAATGGCACAAGGCAAGAAGCGACGCGTTCGCCGAAATGTGACTCGCGGTATCGCGCACATCAAAGCGACGTTCAACAACACGACGGTCACGATCACAGACACGAACGGCGACGTTCTGTGCTGGGCAACGGCTGGTACGGTCGGTTTCAAGGGAAGCCGCAAGAGTACTCCGTTCGCAGCTCAGCGGGCTTCTGAGACCTGTTCCGAGCGTGCTGCGAAGTTTGGCGTTCGAGAATTGGAAGTTCGCGTCAAGGGCCCAGGCTCGGGTCGTGAAAGTGCGATCACCGGCTTGCAGTCGTTCGGCGTGCAAGTTCGTGGCATCGAAGACGTGACTCCACTGCCGCACAACGGTTGCCGTCCTCGCAAGAAGCGACGAGTCTGATCGTTGAGCTGGCTGAGATTCACTGCCTAAAAACTATGTCGGGTATTGGGGGATAGCAGATGCGGATTCGCTGGCGTGGATTAGAATTACCGAATCGGGTGGTTCCCGAAGTCGAAGGTTCAAGCGATACCTACGGCAAGTTCACGATCGAACCGTTTGAACGCGGTTTCGGTGCGACAATCGGTAACTCGTTGCGTCGAATTCTGCTGTCGAGTCTGGAAGGAAGTGCGGTCACCCGCGTCCGTATCCAGGGCGTGCAGCACGAATTCACAGCGTTGCCCGGGATCGTCGAAGACGTGACCGAAATTTGCTTGAACGTGAAGTCGTTGATCGTCAAGAACCGCAGCGCAACGTCGCGAACCGTTCGCATCGAAAAGAGCGAACGTGGCGTTGTCACTGGTGCTGACATCGTTGGCGATGAGCAGATTGAAGTTGTAAACAAGGATCTCGTCATCGCCACGATGACTGATGATGTCTCGTTCCAGCTGGAAATGCAGATCGAGAACGGCCGCGGTTACGTGCCAGCATCCGAGCAATACGAGCAAGAGCCCGAACTTGGTGTGATTCCGTTGGACGCGATCTATTCGCCAGTGCTGCGCGTTCGATATCGCATTGAAGAAACACGCGTTGGTCAGCGAACGAACTATGACCG
>CBIHQO010000794.1:0-3533 GCA_966211735.1 uncultured Schlesneria sp. | reverse complement strand
ATCTTCGCAGGGGGTCTGATCGCGAACGCGTCGTACGTGTGAACAATCTTCTCGGAAAGGCTTTATCTTTGGTAGGGCGAGGCTCCTGCCGAGCCGCGCGAGTCGATGGACTCACAATAACATGCGCGGCTCGTCAGGAGCCTCGCCCTCCCAGTCACCAACACACCGCGAATTCGCGAGCAGAATCGCGCACGGTGATTTAGAGCAGGCCGGAGAATTGAAACGCAGAGGCACGAAGGCCACAGAGAAATCGAGCGAACACCATTCTGACGTTCTGTCGCGTTGTCCGTGGTTCAACTCTTAATTTGCTCTTCTCCGCGCCCTTCCAGTCTCTGCGTTTCAATTCTCCGCTTTTTAGGTGGTTCAACCCTTCTCTGTCGCGAATCCCTTGAGGAAACCCGCACTTCCTTCTGGTATCGGCTTTCGTTAATGTATTAACCACGCCTGCAAATCCTGCCGATGATTGAATTGCCCCGCCCAGATCTGTCCCTGCCGAAAGCCGTCTGCTATGAGCCTGCCGAATCCGTTTGATGGTTCGTTGTCTCGTCGTCGAGCACTGCAAGTCGGCTCGGCGGGAGTCCTCGGGCTGTCGATGCCGCAGTGGTTGGCGCTGCAGGCTCAGGCTGAATCCAGTGGGATTAAACCCGCCGCGAAGAATGTGCTGGTCATCTTGGAGCAGGGTGGCGTGTCGCAGATGGACACATGGGATCCCAAGCCATTCGCTCCCGTCGATCATCGCAGCCCGTACAAACCCATTTCCACGACCGCACCGGGAATGCAATTCACCGAGTTACTGCCGCACACGTCGCGCGTTGCCGACAAGCTGGCCGTGGTCCGTTCGATGCGGCATCCCAAATCCGGTGCGAACGGGCATCCTGATGGCACTCAGTACATGCTCTCGGGGTCGCACCCCAGCAGTCCGCTGGAGATGCCCGATGTCGGCTGCATCGCCACCAAGATCCTGGGGAGCGAATGTCGCGACCTGCCACCGTACATCATGGTCCCCGGCAACAGCGAACAGAACGCCGCCGCGCGAACAGGATTCCTGCCCGCCGCGTCACGCGTCTTCAAGACCGGTGGTCGCGATGTCTCGTCACCCGATTGGAAGGTCGCCGACCTGTTGCCGCGTGGCGAAAACAACGGACGACGACTGGACGGCCGCCGACAGATGCTCAGTTCGCTCGACTCGCGATTCAGTTCGGGTCACGACGTGGAGGGAATGGACCGCTTCTACTCGCAGGCGTTCGAGACCCTGACCAGTTCACAGGTCTCCAAGTCGTTCGATCTGAAGACCGAATCGCATGCGACGCGCGAACTGTACGGCCGCGGACATCGTGGAGCCTGCTACCTGGTCGGCCGCAAGTTGATCGAATCGGGCGTTCGCTTTGTCACGGTCGACGTGCTGTGGCCGTTCTCGGAAGATCTGCCCGGTGGCTTCCTGCTGAACTGGGATCATCACGATCTGATTTACACGTCAGGCTCGTGCGGAACGGTTCGCAATAAAGCGGGCGGCGAAGGACGCTACGGGATCGGCACCTGGGTGATGATGGGCAGCACCGACAAAGCCTTCGCCGGCCTGATCGAAGACATGGACCAGCGAGGTCTGCTGGCCGAGACGCTGGTCTGCTTCATCACCGAGTTTGGTCGTACACCTCGGTTGAACGGCTTCCAAGGTCGCGACCATTGGACCGATGCCTATTCGATCGTCTTCGCCGGTGCCGGTGTCCCCGGCGGCGTTGTCATCGGCAAGACCGATGACGAAGCAGGCTATGTGTTGGATTCGCCACACACACCGGAAGAGTACGCGTCCACGATCTATGAAAAGCTGGGTATCGATCGCTCAAAGCCGCTCTACACGTCAGCCAATCGCCCGGTGTTCTTCGGCCACCACGCGGATCCGATCGCAGGTGTGATGTAGGTGCTCCGCCTGCCTGATTCTCTGGAAGCCACGGAGGCGGGCGTGATATGCTGGGGTTTGTTTCGTTTCTATCTTGACCAAGACGTGCCGCGGGGCGCGGTGAATGTTTAACGACGAGGTGAAGTGACGCAACAGGTGAAAGTCTGTTTTCCAGATAGGCGCATGCGAGTCACGCGATCGGTGGCCATATACGACTTCGTCGAACCGCTTTCCCAAATTAGCTGGTCAGTATCCGACTTTCGTTGAGGGTGAAGACCAACATGTTCCATGAAAGCTTCCCACGCGACAACTTGCCTAAGCAGACTCCTCAAGCGACAGAGATGCTGGCTGCGACTGAAAAGCAGTCTCCAGGCATGATGGCTTTCTTGGAAAAATACGCGGGGTCGTCGTACCAGAACGGACTCTATCGAATTCTTCCGACAGCGCAGATGGCCGCATGGACAGAAAGTGTCGCTGAAGCATTCCCAGACCATTCTGGCCCGATGCTCTGTTTCGCCTTTGACTGGCTGGGTCGAAGTTTCGCGATTGATTTCAACCGAACTTCAGACGAAGGCGAGCCTCTCATCATGAGGCTGGAGCCAGGTGCCGACGAAATCATGGAAATCCCGGTCGCCTTTGTCGATTTCCATAACGAAGAGTTGGTTGAATACACTAACGATGCGCTCTCCTCCGAGCTCTTCGAAGAATGGCTGGCGAGCGGTGGAGCGGCGCCGAGTTACGATGAATGCATCGGCTATATTGTGCCCTTGTTCTTGGGGGGAGAGGATGCCATCGAAAACCTGGAACCAAAGGATCTGAGTGTCTACTGGTCGATGTCGGCTCAGCTCCTCGCTCAAGTTCGTGATCTTCCTGATGGTACTAGCATCGGGGATCTTGATATTGGTTAGATGTGCGTCGTCACAAAGAAGGGGGGGCTTGCGATAGTTGGTCGATCCGCTTCGACATAATCTCGATCCGTGACGCAAGCCACTGCCAACTCGAAGCCGCCTTCAGCCAATCGCCTGGTCTACTGTGGCTACCACACCGATCCGATCGCAGGTGTGATGTCGTGGGATTTTTGGGCAACCTGGGCAGTCCAGTTAACATCGAGCCAGGTCGTCTCATGTCATGATCAGCCTCCGAAAGCATTATCGCCCTCGCCCATCAAGGATTACGTTGTTTACAGCTCGAATCCGATCTCGAATTGACTGAATCTGCCGACAGGCATAGAGTTCGTCTGGGGTGAGGTCCGGCCGCAACCAATGTTGTGGTTCAGGCTTAAGGTTCGCGGCCAGCGGAATACGGATCGTCGGACTCTGATGGACCGCGAAGCCGGGAGGGTTTTTGCTCACCCAATCTCTAGGAGATTGGCTACGATGACGGGGGCATTCCCGCTTGGGGAGCACCGGAGGCTGCGATGAGTAGTGTCAAAATATCTGCCCCCAATCGGATGGTACTCCGCGACCGCCCGCCACGTCGCATCGTGATGCCCTACGTCTTGTCGCTGGCGATTCATGGAACACTGGTTCTCTTGATCGCAGTGACGATGAGCAGTTTTCGCGGAGGCCCGGCGGGGTTCTCGAACCGGTCCTCCGATCAGATCGGCCTCATTGTCGATCGGCCCGGAGATGGTCAT
>CBIHQO010000793.1:0-3539 GCA_966211735.1 uncultured Schlesneria sp. | reverse complement strand
GGTTGTGTCACTCAGCCGAGGGCAGGGCTACTCCGAGCGTGTGATTTTTTCACGCTACCGAGTTCATCTCGGTGGTCCCCGCGCTTGTGCACTACGTCAAATGCGTTTGTGCCAGTTGTTTCTGAGTAGTGCAGAGGCGCGAGAACCACCGATTCAAGATCGGTGGCGATAAAATCACAGCCTCTGAGTACTCCGCACTCAGTACTGCGTACAATCACCTGGCCACCTTCACCGATACACGCCGCAAAAATCCGTGTTCGTCCGTGTTCGTCCGTGTCGATCCGTGGCTCGCCTTCTCCGTCGCTTGGCCCTCCGCCCTCGCCCCTCAGCCTCCTCTCATATTGGCAATCGGTGATCCCAAGCCTGATTGACGCGAGCAGCCTTGACGCGATCATTCATCCCGTTCATCCTCGCGATGTCACCTGCCGATGGAATCCTGCCTACTCGAGCTCGCCTCCCGTGTCCGCTGTCTCACCTGCTGTCCCTGCGAACGCGCCGACAAAGTCGGTCGCCGCCTCGCATTGGGGATTGGTTGCGAGGATGCTCTGGTTAGGGTGGCAGTTTCGAGCCAATTGCCTGGCGGTACTGGTGCTCAACTTTCTGTTGGTGGCACTGAACTTGTCGGGACTGCAACTGGCGGGGTTGGGCATCGACGTATTACGCCGAGCCTTGCAGCCTGGTAGCCCGGTCCCTCAATGGCCATTCGGCTGGGTCCCTCCCTCAACCTGGTCACCGATGGCATCGATTTCCGTCGTCGCCACTTTGGTCCTGGCAGTGGCCGTCATCCAGGCAGCGCTGAAGTTTGTCACCGCCGTGGTTGGCGCGGCACTCAGTCAACAGATCGTGATCCAATTGCGGACTGACGTTTATGACAAGCTACAACGACTGAGTTTCCACTTCTTCGATTCCCACGACAGCAGTTCGATCATCAATCGGGTGGCGGGGGATGTTCAGGCGGTGCGAGGATTCGTCGACGGGGTGTTACTGAAGGTGCTCACCGTCGCACTCTCGTTGGGGGTCTACCTGGCTTATATGCTGTCCGTCCACGCGATGCTGGCTTGCGCGTGTCTGCTGACTTCACCGTTATTGTGGGTGGGTGCGGTCTGGTTCTCGCGAACGGTCCGACCCCTCTACAAACGCAGCAGCGACCTGAATGACAAACTCATTTTGCGGTTGTCAGAAAACGTGCAAGGGATCCAAGTCGTCAAAGGATTCGCTCGCGAAGAGGATGAGATTTCTCGGTTTGAAGAGGCCAATCGCCAATTGAAGGATCAGAAATACGACATCTTCTGGAAGCTGAGTGTTTACCAGCCGACGATGGGGTTCCTGACGCAAATCAGCCAGCTGGTGTTGATTGGGTACGGGGGAGCGTTGGTGATTCAGGGTCAGCTACCGTTGGGTGCCGGACTGTTCGTGTTTGCCAACTTGATTCACGAGTTTGCCAATCAAGTCGGCCACATCATCAACATTGCGAACAGTGCTCAGACAAGTCTGACGGGTGCCGAACGCGTGTTCGCCGTCCTGGATGCCGACATCGAAATAGACAACCCCAGTCAGGCAATTTCACTGGGCCGAGCCCAAGGCAGAATCACATTCGAGAACGTTCGTTTCGCCTACAGGGCCAAGGCCGACTCGCCTGCAGACAAACCGCCCGAAGCGGTCCTTCAGGACATCAGCCTGCAGATTGAACCGGGCGAGATTATCGGTCTGGTTGGGGAAACGGGAGCGGGCAAGACGACTTTGCTCAACTTGATCGCTCGATTCTACGATGCCGACGCAGGTCGAGTCCTGGTTGACGGAATTGATGTTCGGCAGTTCAACCTGCAGGAACTGCGTCGCAACATTGGGTTGGTGTTCCAGGAGAGTTTCCTGTTCAGCAACACCGTGGCGGCCAACATCGCGTTCGGACAACCTGGGGCTGATTTGAAGCAGGTCGAGGAAGCGGCGCGGCTGGCAGCGGCCCATGAATTTGTCGCTGATCTGCCTGAAGGCTATGACAGCTTGATTGGTGAGCACGGCGCTAACCTCTCCGGAGGTCAGCGGCAGCGATTGGCGATTGCTCGGGCTTTGTTACTGGATCCTCCTATTTTATTGATGGACGATGCCACTGCGGCGGTCGATGCCGAGACCGAGCACGAGATCCAGCAGGCAATCGCCTCGGCCCAGCACGGTCGAACGACGATTTTGGTTTCGAATCGAATCAGTGCGTTGAAACGGACAGATCGGATTTACGTCTTGCACGAGGGAGTAATTGTTGAATCAGGTAGCCATGCAGAATTGATGCAACTCGACGGCGAGTACGCCAAACTGGCTCGCATCCAGTTTGACGATGCCAGTGAATCGCGGACAATGGGCAACTGACGGTCGTGATGGCATTCGCCCAGATGTTCACAAATGGCAAGACATTTCGGTTCAGCCGTTGGCGGGAGGCGCTGACTTCGTAAGAATGAGTGAGCAGTTCGTTGTTGCTCTGAATTGTTGCTCACCATTTCTCTGCCGCTTGGACACCACTGACGCTCATGACGACATTGACGGTCGAAAATTATCTGAAGGCCGTGCTTCAGACGACGCTGCGGACTGGCGTTGATTGGGTCACGACGGGTCAGCTGGCCACTTCCATGTCGGTGTCACCTGGAACGGTGACCAGCATGATGAAGTCGCTGGCCGAAGGGGGGCACGCCGAATACCGACCGTATGAAGGTGTCCGGTTGACTCTGGAAGGTCGGACTGTGGCGATGCGGATGCTTCGGCGGCATCGATTGATCGAACTGTTCCTCGCCAAGACGCTGGATTTGTCCTGGGATCAGGTCCACGAAGAAGCCGAGCATATGGAGCATGCCGTCAGCGATCGGTTGATTGATCGGATCGACGAATACCTGCAGCAGCCTTGCACCGACCCGCATGGGGATCCCATTCCGAGCGCCGACGGACAGATGCGAGTCAACGATTCGAACGCGATTCCCCTTTCGAAAGTCCCCGCCGGGACATCAGTGCGCATCGTGCGTGTGGTCGATCAGGGGGCTGAGTTTTTGCGGTTCCTGTCGGATTCCGGATTCACATTGCAGAAGCAGGGGATCGTTCGCCACAACAGTGCCGAAGCCGGCATCGTGACCACGGAATTTGACGGCCAGTCAATCTCGCTGGGGCATCCCGCAGCGGCTCAGATTCTGGTCGAGCCCGTGGCAACGGAATGATTTGAAGTGCGATTCGAGAGTTGGTAGTCGTCCGGATTCAGTGAGACCTTTGATCTTGCCAAGTCACAGCGAATTTGCCGTCCGCTTCGCTGTCGTATCGGCCTTGTTGCTGCTGGTTGCGGCGGCAATCGGCACAGCGTTGCTGAGACTGTTGCCGGTTGCCCCCAGTCTGCCGCCAAACCATTTCCCTCGCGCCTTCATTATCAGCACGATGTTGTTGTTAATCGGCAGTTGGTCACTATCCCGAGCCTGCGCGTTCGTCCGTCGAGAACGGCAGGTCCCATTTCGGCGGCATCTGCTTATCAGCTTGGCGGCCGGGACGCTGTTTGTAGCGATGCAGACGTA
>CBIHQO010000792.1:0-3541 GCA_966211735.1 uncultured Schlesneria sp. | reverse complement strand
GGTTGTCCGAGCCGACAATTGTTCGGCCTGGAACAGTCGATGAAACAGCACTCCGACCAAACCAAAGATGACGGTTAAAATCGCGATCACGACCATCAATTCAATTAAGGACGCCCCACGGCGACGATTCATGGCTGTGGCTCCTCGGAGGGGTAGACCCACGCATCGAGTTGGATCGGCGCGACCGCCTGGCCCTGCTGGTTTTTCCAGCGAATCGAAACCGTCAGTTGCTTCGATCGATCAGCCGCCGGTTCTGACACTTCGAGTCGTTGGTCGATTCCAGGCAGGAGCGCTTGGAGATCTGACGAGGCAGGCGGGATTGCCTGAAGGCCCACCGCCAGGTCGGACCAGTTCTTCGCCGTTGCATGCTCCAGCAGACTGTTCGCGTGTTGCAATGCGTGCTGTCGTTGAGTTGTGTTTTTGCGTTCTCGCGCCACTGCCACCAACACGGAAACTGAAACAGTAAACACGACCCCCAACAGAATCAGCGTGCCGATCAGTTCGACGATCGTGAACGCTCGACGACGATCAGTCGGACGAGAACAGTCCATCCACATCGGTGTACCGCGGCGATCGCAATAGTGCCGTCTCAGGAACATCTGTCGAGCCTATTCAATTCTACGTTCAACACTTACGACAAGTCGTTCAACAGCTTAACCAATGGCATGAACATCCCTAACGCGATGAAACCGACAGCCATTCCCATCAACACGACGACTAAGGGGCCAAAAATCTCCATCAGCCCACGCAGTCGGTAGGCCCAGCGGCGTTCGATGCCGTCGGCGATTGCATTCATCGCCCAAGGGAGGTTGCCAACTTTTTCAGCCGCTTCGAGTAACACAACTTCGTTGAGGCGTAAAAAACGCTGACGACGCAATTGCTGCCAGCAGGAATCTCCCTGCATCATGGCGGAAGTCATCAAGGAAACTCGGCGCTGCATCAGCGATGGCACACCCATATAGGCGAGGCCTTCGAGGGATTGATGCAAGGGACGTCCCGAGGCAACGGCCTGCGACATGAATCGCAACAGATCCGCCGCGTGAGCACGAGCAAACCAGAAGCCAACCAGCTTTTGCGAGACGACACGCCATCCGTAAAACTGTGCGATGGATGTCACAACAAATAGAACAACAGGCAGCACGACCAGCGGCCAGATCAAGATGCCGAAATGCAGCACATTGTCGGATGCCGCGATCAGTGTTTTCGTAATTTGCGGAAGTTCGGTCCCAAAGTCCTCGAAGATCTTTTTGAGCTTCGGGACGATGTAGTACATCAAGAAACCGACGAGCAGAGATGCCGTGGTGATCATCACCGCGGGATACATCAGTGCCAGTTGAACTCGTCCCATCTGTGAATCGTCGATCAGTTCTCGTGTCTGTCGCAATGCGGCGGACCGCAGTGCTTCGTATAAACGCCCCGATCGCATTCCCGCCTGAATTTCAAGTGTCGAAGAACGTGCCAGCAGACCCTGGGGCACTACGATTTCACTCAGAGGAGTTCCCTGCCGAATGCGTTTCGCCAATTGAAACAGACGCCTGCGTCGCCATCCCCAGCAGCCTTTAGCGTAGCTTTCAATATCGGAAGCAAGATTGCTGCCGCTGCTCACCGTCGTCGCGAGTAACCATAAGAGTTCGGCCTGTTGGGCCTGTCGCCGCTTCCCGGCGACTTTCAATTCGACATCGATCAGCTGTGAGAGCGCCAAGGCAAACAAGATCAATTCGGAAATCGCCGCGCCGATGTTAACGAAGAGCATAAACAGCAGTGCCACGAAGCCCATGCCGAACAAGGCATAACTGATGGCCACCATCAGCAGGCGCATGGGTGCCGCCGAGAATGACTCGGGCTGCGAGTCCGCAGCAATGCGAACCGTCAGCGCCGTCATGAAAATCACGACCGGGGCGATCAGGATCAGTACGGTACGCCCAGTGTCCAAGGCGAAGACCTGGTTGTGAAGACAGATCGTTTAAGAGTTTGATCAGCGGAAGGAATAGTGCGGCGACGGTACTGCCGATTCCAATGGCAGTGATGATGATGATGAAAGGCTCGGCGATCACGGTCACGAGTTTCGAATTGACTTCGGCTCGCGTGGAATAAAGGTCACCGACACCTCGCAAGGCTTCCGCCATCGATTCAGAACTTGACCCGTCACGAATCAATTGAGAGATCGCGACGGGAATTCCAACTATCAACGCCGACGTATCGCTGGCGTGGCCGCGCTCGATGTCGTTGGCCAAATTGTCACATGCGGATTGCAACCATTGATCATGCGTCGCTCTGCTGGCCAATCGCAGCGACTTTGGAATTGGCATCTGGCATTCGACAAAAATCGCCATCAAGTTGCAGAACTCTGACAATGTCTCCAAATGAAATAACGGACCAATGATGGGAATGAAGGGAGACCACTTGCGAGTCACCAGCCAGTTGCCCGCAACAGAGGCCGCAGTGCCCGCAGCAATGCTGGCGAGTAGCAGGACGCCGAGGATCCAAGGCCAGTAGTTCACCAGCAAATTGCTGATCCCAATGATGACCTTGGTCAAGCCGGGTAATTCGGTGCCAAAATCGTCGAAAATTGTGCGGAAGCCAGGCACGATGCCAATGAGCAGGAATGAACCGGTGAGGAATCCGACTCCCAATAGAAACACCGGATAGGTCAACGCGAATCCCAGGGTCCAGTGGAGGTTGCGACGTCGACGCCCTTGTTCGGCCGCCCAGTGCAGGACTGTGTCGAATCGACCGAGTTCAAGACCGCGATCGAGCAATGTCAGAATCAGCGGCGAGATTTGCGACCTTAATGATCCCAGAACTTGCGGAAGCGGGGTGCCTGCTTCAAGTCGTCGAGCCATCTCACGTAACGCAACTTGAGATCTTAAGTCACGAGCATACGACAACAGGCAGAAGCAGATTGTGGCTGCGCACAGAGCAACGCAGACAGCTAAGATCATCGTCACGTAGGGCATCCAGGCGGTCGTGATCAGTACCGCCAACCCGATAACCAGCAAGACTCCCAGAGTTACAGGCGTAGTGATCGAGGATCCGGGCACGGCTTCCGCAGCCATGGCTCGCAGACCTGTGGCCAGTGGGGCTCCGGCCTGCAATGCAAGGTCCGCTTGCTCGAGGACAACGGCAGCGTCATCACGAGAGATCGGGAGCGGATCAGAGCTGTGGTCTGAGGCTGTCATTCCGAATTTGCCGACGAGTGCAAGGCGAAGTGAGAGAGGGGGCGACCTCCGGCGTAGAGCATCCGGCGGACAACCATCAAGGGCCACAACGACGGAAAGATTCCGCGGATCACCACCACTTTCTCTTTTGACGAAAAAACATCAAAGAAGTCAAAGCCGTGGCCTGAATTGATGGCAACAAACCGTTTCAAAATCCTTTCGAGAATCTTGTCCCAGTTGATTGACGAACGAGGCCGGCCCGGATATCTTCTTTCCTCCCCGCCGCGAACGAAACGCAAAAGTAACTGACGCAGCGGGCAGCTCTTTAACAATCTGGTTGGATGGTTCTGAGAATTCAGCTTTGCAGTATTGAAGCGGTTGCT
>CBIHQO010000791.1:0-3546 GCA_966211735.1 uncultured Schlesneria sp. | reverse complement strand
ACCGTTAAAGCTCAAGAAGCGATTCAATCGGGCCAGGAGCTCGCCGAATCGCAGGGCAATCCACAATTTGTCCCGCTGCACCTCCTGAAGGCGTTGCTCGACGAACAGCAGGGGATAGTTCGCCCCTTGCTCGAAAAGATCGGCATCCGAGTCGCTCAATTGCGAGGGATCGTTGATGCCGATCTGAACAAGCTGCCACGCTCTTCCGGTGGGCAGACCGGCGGAAGTCAGGCCATTAAACAAGTCCTCGATAAAGCGGCGGCACAGGCCGACACGATGAAGGACTCGTTCGTATCGACCGAGCATCTGCTGCTCGCTCTGACCCAGGTCGATGATCAAGCCCAGCGAGTCCTCAAGCTCAACGGCGTCAGCGAAGCTGACGTGATGAGCGCGCTCAAGTCAGTGCGCGGAACACAGCAAGTCACCGATCAGAACCCGGAAGAGAAATACCAGGCCCTCGAAAAATACGGCAAGGATCTCGTCGCGCTCGCTCGTCAGGGAAAAATCGATCCTGTCATCGGCCGCGATCAGGAAATCCGCCGCGTTATCCAGGTCTTGTCGCGACGACGCAAGAATAACCCGGTGCTGATTGGCGATGCGGGCGTAGGCAAGACCGCCATCGTCGAAGGCCTGGCTCATCGCATCGTGCTTGGGGATGTTCCCCAGAACCTGAAAGATAAGACTGTCGTTGCCCTCGACATGGGAGCTCTGATCGCCGGGGCCAAATTTCGGGGCGAATTCGAAGACAGACTTAAAGCCGTCTTGAAGGAAGTGACCGAAGCAGCAGGGCAGGTCATCCTGTTCATCGACGAACTGCATACCGTCGTCGGAGCCGGTGCGGCCGAAGGGGCGGTTGATGCCTCTAACCTGCTGAAGCCAGCGCTCGCACGTGGTGAACTGCATTGCGTCGGTGCCACGACGCTGGACGAGTACCGGAAGTACATCGAAAAAGATCCAGCGTTGGAGCGACGATTTCAGCCAGTGCTCGTCAACGAACCAAATGTCGAAGACACGATCTCGATCCTGCGCGGCTTGAAGTCCCGCTACGAATCGCATCACGGGGTGCGAATCACGGACGACGCGTTGATCGCCGCAGCAACGATGTCTGATCGGTACATCAACGATCGATTCCTGCCAGACAAGGCGATTGACCTCGTTGACGAATCAGCGAGCCGCCTGCGGATGGAAATGGATTCGATGCCTGCCGAAATCGACGAAGCGACGCGTCAATTGACTCGCCTGCAGATTGAAGCAGCGGCACTGACCCAAGAAACGAGCACTGAAAGCAAGCAACGTCTGCAGGAGATCCGCAAGCAAATCGCGGATCGCGAAGAGAGCGTGAATGCGCTCAAAACTCGTTGGCAGGTCGAAAAGGAAGCGTTGACCTCCATCCGCCCATTGAAAGAGGAAATCGAAAGACTTCGGACCGCATACGAGCAGGCGTTTACACAGGCTCAGCAAACGAACAACAATGAAGATTACGTTCGAGCCTTCGATTCGGAAAAGAAGCTGAAGAGCGCGGAGCAAGCGTTGGCGCTCGCTGAGAAAAAGGCATCCGAAGTTGGCGAGGGGCATCGTCTGCTGCGTGAAGAAGTGACGCAAGAGGATATCGCCAAGGTGGTCAGTACCTGGACGGGGATCCCCGTTTCCCGAATGCTGCAAACGGAAAAGACCAAGCTGCTGGAGATGGAAGATCACATCCATAATCGGATGATCAATCAGTCCGAAGCGGTCACGGCGGTGGCGAATGCCGTCCGACGTTCGCGGTCCGGAATGCAAGATCCGAACCGCCCGATCGGTTCGTTTATCTTCCTCGGCCCCACCGGGGTCGGTAAGACCGAACTCTGCAAGGCGCTCGCTGAATTCCTGTTCGACGACGAACGAGCGATGGTCCGGATCGACATGAGCGAGTTCATGGAGAAGCACTCGGTCGCTCGCTTGATCGGTGCCCCTCCAGGCTACGTTGGCTATGAAGAAGGGGGCAAGTTGACTGAGGCGGTGCGGCGACGTCCTTACACAGTCCTGCTGTTGGACGAAATCGAAAAGGCACATCGCGATGTCTTCAACGTCCTGTTGCAGTTGCTGGACGATGGCCGGCTGACCGACAGCCATGGTCGAACAGTCGACTTCACGAATACGATCGTCGTGATGACTTCGAACATCGGCAGCCAGATGATCATGGAGATGGCCGGGAAGGAAGATGACAAAGAAATCGAGCGTCGGGTCATGCAGGCGCTACGCAAAGAATTCCTGCCGGAATTCCTGAACCGCGTCGACGAAACGATCGTCTTCCATCCGTTGACACAAAAGGAAATCCGCCAGATCGTCGACCTGCAACTGGTGCGTTTGCAAAAGCGTCTGGAAGACAACGGCTTCACGCTGGAAGTCTCCGACGGAGCGAAGAAACAGCTCGCCGAAGAAGGGTACGATCCGGTCTACGGAGCTCGACCGCTGAAGCGGACGATTCAGCAACGCCTGCAAAACGAACTGGCCAACGCCATTTTGGGTGGTGAGTTCGAAGAAGGGGCTCACATCGTTGTCGATGTTCAAAACGGCGAGTTTACGTTTGACCATCGATAATGAGATGAACCACAGAATATGCGGAACACACGAAAGGGATGCAGATGATGCAGTTCTTTTCGTGTGTTCCTGCTTTTGTGGTTTGATAAACTTGGGGTCAGTTTACGTCGATTCGTAAATCCCCTAGACTGCCGGTCGACGGGTCTCCACTTAACTAGTGGTGCAAGAGGGAAGCCGGTGTGAATCCGGCACAGGGCCGCTGCTGTAAGCGACCAGAGATCCAGCGTACGTGCCACTGTGAGCGATCACGGGAAGGCTGCTGGGGCTCTTGATGAGTCGCAAGTCAGAAAACCTGCCTGTCGCAAGATGTCCGGCGCCTCGAATCCAGGTCGACCGACAGGCAGATTTGTCTGATTGACGCACGTGCGCATCGACTGCTTGTTGGCCCATCTGATACTCGTGGGGCCCTTTTGCCCGAACCGGCAAAGGAACGGTCCATGTCTGCTGATCTGTCTGAATCAACCGCACGCGCATCCAACAGTCTACGCAACGTCACTCTGTTCGCGATGATCCTGGCGGCGGGATTGTGTCGCTGGATTCCACATCCCATTAACTTCACGCCGATCGGAGCTATGGCATTGTTTGGCGGTGCCTGCTATGCCGATCGACGCCTGGCGTTCCTGTTGCCGTTGGCCGCACTGGCGGTTGGGGATCTCGCAACTGGCTTCCACATCCTGATGCCAATTGTCTACGCCAGCTTCGCCATCAATGTTTTGTTGGGTCGCTGGCTGCGTTCGCGGCGCACGATATTGACGACGGCTGCCTGTACGTTCGCCGGTGCTGTTCAATTCTTCATCGTCACCAACATGGCCACGTGGTGGGTCTACTATCCACGGAGTGCCGATGGCCTGGCCGCGTGTTTCATTGCGGCGATTCCTTGTTTCCAGAACACGTTGGCCGGTGATGCGGTATTTACGGGATTGCTGTTCGGCGCGTTGGCACTGACCGAGCACCAACTGCCCGCCA
>CBIHQO010000790.1:0-3548 GCA_966211735.1 uncultured Schlesneria sp. | reverse complement strand
CTCGCATGATCGACTGGATGGCCGAAGATGGAATCGTCGGCACCTACAACGGCAGCCAGGCTCGCGAAGTCGTTATGACCATGGATCAGTGGGAAGAATCCCGCGACATGGTGGCGACCCGATAAAGCATAACAATTACGCAGACGCGGCAATCTCCCGACAAAATATTGCCACAACCGCGATCACAAACACCTAAGTCGTTTACAGGGGATCCCTTGCGGCAATAACCCATAAGAAATAGCCCCCACACGCCTCAAAGTCCCCAGTAACCCACTTCCGCCGACGGCCGCGATATCGCCATCGCGATCGCTCAATGCCTTCATCCGTTTCGACAGTTGCCCGCAGCGCGACACGCGTTAAACTATTGGCCATTAAGGTATGGTGAATCGGCTCAAAAGCGAGCTCGTCTGACGAGTCGATCGACTTATCGGCTGGCATCCCACGAGGGGTTCCATCTCCATACTCTTCTGACAACCTTCATTGCAGTCGCGCTGTATGCGAGCGGCTGACTGAAATATCCCGCAGAGGGCGTCAAACGTGTGTGGTATCGTGGGGATGATCGATCTGGCAGGTCGTCGACCTGTCTCGCACGATACTCTTCGTTCGATGTCCAATGCACTCATCCATCGCGGCCCCGATGACAGTGGCCTGCTCGTCCGACCCGGATTGGGATTGGGACACCGGCGGCTGAGTATCATCGGCCTGAACGATGGTCACCAGCCACTCGTCAATGAAGACAAGTCGGTCGTGACCGTGGGCAATGGCGAACTGTTTGATTACGAGCATCTGCGCGCCGAGTTGCAAAATCGTGGACATCGATTTGCCACTCATTCCGATCTCGAAAACGCCGTCCACTTATGGGAAGACCACGGCGACGAGCTTTGGAATCATCTGCGAGGCCAATTCGCCATCGCGATCTGGGATGACAAAACGCAACGTTTAGTCATCGGTCGCGACCGGTTTGGGATTTGCCCCGTCTATTGGGCCGTTCGCGATGGGTGGCTGCTGTTCGCTTCCGAAATCAAAGCACTGCTGGCATCTGGCATGGTGCAGGCCGCTGCCGATTGGCGCGGCATCGAGCAGATCTTCACCTGTATGTCTGTGCCAGGTCCAGCGACCTGCTTCGAAGGCATCCAGACGTTATTGCCAGGTCATTTCCTCTCCATTCAGCGCGATCCCGTTGATGACACGGCACAGGTCGAAGACCGAACCTATTGGGAAATCGACTATCCCGATTGGGGTCAGGAAGATGTAAGTCTGAGTGATGACGCTGTCGTCGACGAATTTGAACGCTTGATGATTCAATCGGTTGATCGCCGCTTGCGAGCCGACGTGCCTGTGGTCGGTTGCTTAAGCGGCGGTGTCGATTCGACCCTCGTTGTGGCGATGGCCAACCATGTCCTCGGGCGACCGATCAAGACGTTTACAGTTGCCGTCGATGATCCACGATTGGACGAAACGGGTGATGTCGCCCAGTCATCACGACACATGGGATCAGAGTCCGTGGTCCTGCACTGCTCGAACAGCGATATCCTGCAGCAGTACCCGGCACTGATTCGCGCTGCTGAGGCCCCCGTGATTGATACTGCATCCGCCGCAGTACTGCGACTATCTCAATTGATCCGTGAACATGGCTTCAAGGTCGCGCTGACAGGCCAGGGGGCCGATGAACTGCTGGCGGGGTACGTCTGGTTCAAGACCAGTTCGATGAGTGATCGCCTGAACATCATTCCCGGTCTCTCGACCCGGATCCGCAAATGGTACACGCGATTTGCCACGCCCAATTATCCGTGGAGCGATATCGAAAGACACATGCAGTCGATGGGTGGCCGGTACAACGCTGCTTTCGATGCGTTTGGTCGAGTCTTTACACCTCGCTTTGATTTTTACAGTGAGCAGATGCGCGAGCATGCGCTGGGGCGTTCTCCGTTCGCTGAGATGGGTCTGAACCCGGATCGGATGAAGAAGTGGGCTCCCCTGAATCAAGGCTTGTACCTGACTTCACGAACATTGCTCTCGGGTATGCTGCTCAGTTCCAAGGGGGACCGCGCCTGCATGAACGCATCGGTCGAGATGCGGCATCCCTTCCTCGACGAGGACCTGTTCGATTTCTGCGCCAAGCTGCAATCGCGTTGGAAACTCCGCGGACTTCAGGACAAGTTCCTGCTGAGGGCCGTCGCTGACAAATGGATGCCCAAAACGATGTCGCGACGTCGCAAAGCGATGTTTTTGACACCGTGGGAGTCGCTGTGCCCGCCCGGCGGAGCCAAGGGGACCGCGCCGACTTACGTGGAAGAGTTGCTCAGCGAAGAGTCCGTCAGAAGGTCAGGCTACTTCGATCCTGCGAACGTCATCCGCTGGCGTCACGAAGTACAAAAGTTGCGGCGAGGTTCATTGCTGCGAATGTCGATCGAGATGTGCCTGGTCGGTGTGGTGTCGACGCAACTCTGGCATCACTCGTACATCGACAATTCGCTCTCGTCACTGCCGAGTCTGGTGGGGCAGTTTCCACGCAGACCGCCGCAATCGCTGGAGTTGCGAACTTCCGAAGAAATTCCTGCGATCTCCAACGTTTGAGGCGACGGTCGGCAAAAACTGCTGATCTCGCCGCCTGAATTCTCTTGAAAATCGAGCGTTTTCATCTCGGCAAAGTGACCACTTTCTATTAGAAAGTCGTCATCATGTCCGTGACACCTATTCTCATCTGGCTGGCCGCGATCGGGGCTGGACCAGAACTGAATCTCAGTGCCCCGGTGGCTTCGACGAACCCCAATGTGTTCGGCCAAACGCTGCTGTCGGCGGCACTGCAACCGGTTGAGACCCCGGCGAACAAAGCTCCGTCAGAAGATCAACGTCCACCGACTTTCCGTGCTCAGTCAGGTGGCAATCAACCACGTGACTGCGAACCGCCCGAGTTTGAATTGGCGTCGCCTTGCCCCCGCGGGATTCATCGCGACTTGTTCTACGAACTCCTCGACACATTCAATCCCTTCGCTAAATCAACAGTTCGCGTCTTACCCGGCTACTACGATCCCTATGGCTGGCAGGGGAGTTACGGAACGAATGGGTATCAACCCTGGCGACTGGGTTGGAGTCTGTACCATGATGTCGCGATTCTCCCCTTTTCGACCGTCACCGGTGGCACGACCGGCGAGATGAAAATGGTCGAATGGAATTCGAACACGCGGCTGTCAGAACTGATTGCGCCCGGGATTCTGTTCAATGGAACTGGTTACTTTAACGCCCATTATTGGGACGGTCCCGGTGGAATCGCGCTGCCGGGCCAGGTCGATCAGCTGTCACTCGATATGGAATTAGGATTTTTCAATGATGGCCCGTGGAGCGCGCAAGTCGCATTTCATCCGCAGATCGTTGATGGCTACGACTCTCCATTAAATCACTATGCGATCAACATCGACGGTCGAGCAATCGTCAGCTACTTAGCTTCACCCAACTGGACGTTCGTGGGGGGCTTCGCAGTTTGGGATCGTGTCGACTTGCTGGTCATCCCGCATGTGGGGGCAGTCTGGACGCCAGACACTCGATGG
>CBIHQO010000789.1:0-3561 GCA_966211735.1 uncultured Schlesneria sp. | reverse complement strand
TCTCGGGCGCCTTGGCCGACCCCTTGGCCCACCTGACGTTTCGCGACCTGAGTTACATCGTTCGAGTCACTCGCCAGGAGTCACGAGGCGACGGCGTGCTGGTGGCGTTGGAACAAGTCGAAGAAGTTCTGCCTCACGATTCCATCTACCCAAACACGACAGCCGGTCGTTGGGCCGCACGCATTGCCTGGGTTACGGCGATCTGCCTCGTGACAGCAGCACTCTTCAGTGTCGCTGGCATTCAGCTTCCCAAGTTGTGATTTATTGAGGATCGAATCTCGAGTCAGTGATCTCGACTTGTCACTTCAGATTCTGCTGCCTCTTGAAGTCGTGGACCTAATCGGCGGCATCGTCGAACGCTTTGGACACGTCTTCTCTCAAGAGAATGACCAGACTCCAGATTCCAACCGGTAGCCCGAGCAGGCAGCAGCACGTTCCAAAATTCATCATCGCCAACACCGAAGCGGCGATGCCCAGCGTGCGGTTCTTGAGGCGCAACATCTGGATCCCGCCGAAAATGATCAGCAAATTGAGTAGCACGAAGCCGCTGTGAACGATAGCGGCAAATACACTGTAACCACCTTGCTGAAGCCCTTGCATGAACGGCGGAGCGTTCGGATCTACGGCGGGCGCCTCCATCACGATCGCCACAACAACATTGAATATTGAACCCAACAGCCCGAGGGCCCCGACGACAAGCAGACAGATGGCCGGGGGCATGACCATCCCCGTTACATCGCTCTCTACTTCTCGATCTGGCTCGTCGCGACCGGATAAGTCCGACTTCGGCGGCATGAAGGGATTGTCTTCTTCAAAAGAATCGGACTCATCGGTATCGCGCGGCATAGCGAACCTTCGCTGAAGTCGGGGTAGTTTCGGTCACGCGAGCATCGTATCAATGCGGCGAACCCAAGCAAATCGTCACCCATCTCATTGCTGATCGGCGAACACCGGCCGCAGCAAATTGTCGACGGGAGCGAAATCGTCCGTCAAGATCTGCCCTTCCGCCAGCGATAACACGGCATCCATCTGACCCATCAGCTTCGGTTTGGCATCGCCAGTCCCCTTTTCGAAAGCGGCAAACCAATCGCTGTTCCAGTCTCCGGTGTCGCCGAGCATTTTCAGATCCAATGGTCGCCGAGAACAGACCATGACAAACGTGTCGCGATCGCTTCCGGGTTGCGTACCTGACGTACTGAACAAGTAGACATTCGGAAAGACGGTAGTCGCGGTCTTCACGTAGCGCCCCAGGAAACGCCCCGGTCCAGGTTGACGTGTTCGCCTGGCGGCGTCCCCCACTGCCGAAACCCAGTCGCGGTTATTGCGATCCAGTTCGATTAGCTGCGATTCCTGCTTCGCCGAGACAATCCCGCGAAAGCCAAGCACGTATCGACTCGACTGACCGTTATTGCCTAGTCGGCAATACTCGACGAACGCCCACGGATCTTTGGCGGGTGTCCACGCTTCCAGCAATCCTTCCGTCGCGACGACCGCTGATGGAATTGAACCTTCAAACCATTTCTGCTGACGAGTCTGAGCAGCCAGCGTTTCAATCACCTGCGACCAGTCGGGAGCATTTGGCGACCTCGGCTTGATGGCTGGACCCGAGGGTTCTTTCGCCAGATCGACGTTGGTCATTCGAGCTTGATCGACAGCACCAATCGTCTGCTTGGCTCGCAGCCAGTACTCGCTGTTCCCGAAGGATTTAATCTCCAGCAGTGCGAATCGCCCACCTGCTGGTTCGTAGCGACCTGGGGGCCAATCGCGGCTTGCCAAGCCGGCTGGAAGCGGTCCGTGATAGCTGACTTCTCCCTCTCCTTTTGTCGTGCCGGGATACTCCGTTCGCGGATAGATGTCGATGATGTTGCCCTGAAAGACTCCATCATCATTCAGCAAGTCATGCAGCTTCTGCAGAAATTCAACCGTCGTCAGATGAGCCGGCACGCTGAAATCGTTGAAGGCATCGCCATAGATAAAGTCGTATCGGATGGGTGTCTTTCCCGCCGTAACCAGATCGCGATTGTCTCGCAGTCGATCGTCGATCAGATTCCTGGCATCGCCAATCGTCGTCAGGATTCGTGACTGTTGGACGGCCGTCAGTCCGAGGCATTCGATCGTCGCTTGATAGACTGCCGGGTCCAGTTCGGCGACTTCGATGCGGGGACTGCCGGGAAACTCCTTCAGGAACCAACGCGGGAAGATGTATCCGCCACCGCCCATGAACAGCGCGGTCGCTCGCTGAGACATTCCCCGAGCCCGCTGAACTTCCTGAAACCAGGCGGCGGTCGGTGTGGCTTCCACCAGCCGGTCTCGTATCTCAGGCGTCACCACTTCATAGGCGGTAATCACCTGCAGCGTCTGATCGATGCGAATCTTGGTTTGCAGATCTTCAGGAACAGCAATCTCATCGGATGCCTGCGAAAACTCAGTCGAGGCAAATCCGCCCCACAGTGGCTTGTTCGTCTCCTGAAAAAGCTTATCAATCGCCTGCCAATACGCCGCCTCTGGTGCTAAAGACAACAGGGCGTCGAAGACTTCAGGACCTGGTTGATTGACCTGCAACGTCGCGGTCGCTGCATCAAAAGTTGTTCCGGCGGGCAGCTGGCTGGGATCGATCCGTTCACTCGGGATGGCTTTCGTCGACAGCGTCACTGGCTGAGTCAGCAGATGAGCCGTCCGCTTGGTGACTGCCGCGTAGATCTGTTCGTATTCGTAATGCAGTGCCGTGGGATTCGAAGAGTCGTAGTAACTGTGAATCAGCTTGTCTAAGCGCAAATGCTTGATTGGTCGCCCGCGATGCTTTCCGTCGGTCACCATGATCGTCGAGTAGTTGCTCTCATCGTAGTAGGCACCGACTTGATCGTCGCGCAGCTTCAGAGCCAGCCCCAGTTCGTGAAGCCTGGTTCCCAACGTCGCTCCGAACCGTCCCCATTGCAAACGCGTCTCTGCTACCTGCTGCTCTGTCTGTGCGATCGTCGTCAATGTGCCTGCGGTCTGGGAGACATACGCCATCGCCTGCTCGGTACATGTGGCGGCCAGGACCAGCCAGCCCAGTAACTGTATCCACCCGCAGAGGACTGCCGTCCGGAACAGTCGCGGGGCTCCGCCAACAATGATGGCCAGGACTCCCAGCGTCGCGGCGGTCAACCCGATAATCGTACGAGTCCCCCAGACATCCATCAGATAGAAGCCGGTGAGGAACGTTCCAATGATCGAACCAAGGGCTCCCCATGCGTACACATTGCCAACTGTGGCGCCGAGGCGCGAGCTGCGAGCCAGCGCCATACTCGCGACCAAAGGCGAAATCGTTCCCAACGCCAATGAGGGGAGCAGAAACATCGCTGCGACAACCGTCAGCACCCACGTAGGCCAGCTTAAGTAAGCAGGACGCGACATCGGTGCCACGATCTGATCCAACCAGAGAACACTGGCACACGACACACTGGCGAACAGATACGTCCAAGCCAGCGACTTCTTGCGGTCATAGCGATCGGCCAGCCACCCACCCAGGAAGTTGCCCAGGGTGATACCCGCCAGGACGACACCAATCACACTGGTCCA
>CBIHQO010000788.1:0-3562 GCA_966211735.1 uncultured Schlesneria sp. | reverse complement strand
GGCCAAAAGTTGTTCCGGTGCGAGCAATCAGGTTTTCGTTCGTCGGTGGGTTCACGAGTGAATCTTTCACTGAGGAAATTCGACGGCGGGATGCTGTGGAATTGTGGGCCGGATGACTGGGAAACGCAAACCGGTCGCTGCTGTTCCCTTCTCACTCGATTCCAACACTGATTTCAAAACTTGGGTCGGTAGCGCTTGCAGCATGGAGCGGATTCGGTTGTATTGGGGAGTCTTGAAATGTTCGGAAACTCGTTCAGGGCCCCGCTACGATGCATGGTTTTGAGACCACCGACTCCACTCCGTTAGCCCCCCATTCCGGCCCCTGGTACAAGGGGATGACCCGTTACCACTGGTTCGTGCTGACCGTGGCGGCCCTTGGCTGGCTGTTCGATTGCCTGGACCAGCAACTGTTCATTCTGTCGCGTCCTGCGGCCATGGATGAACTGCTGCGATATATCACCGATCCAGACTTGCGCCGGGAACAGGCCAGCTTCTACGGTGATATTTCGACATCGGTCTTCATCGCCGGTTGGGCCACCGGCGGGCTGATCTTCGGGATGCTCGGCGATCGTGTTGGCCGAGCCAAGACGATGTTGCTGACGATTCTGATGTACTCGCTCTGCACGGGTCTGAGCGCATTATCAGTAACCGTCTATGACTTTGCATTCTATCGCTTCCTGACAGGCCTGGGCGTCGGCGGTGAGTTTGCCGTCGGGGTAGCACTGGTCGCCGAGGTGATGCCGGCACATGCTCGACCGCAATCATTGGCGTTGCTGCAAGCGTTGTCCGCGTTTGGAAACGTCAGTGCCGCTTTCATCAATCTGGGACTCGGTCTGGCCGAAGATGCAGGATTGCCGACCAGCCCATGGCGGATCATGTTCTGTATCGGTGCCGCACCTGCACTCTTAAGCTTGTTAATCCGACGACAATTGAAAGAGCCTGAAACGTGGCAAAAGGCCTCTCACGATGGGGCGATCAAGAAGCAATTGGGCTCGTATACCGAGTTGTTTTCTCATCCGACCTGGCGAAAGCATGCGATTCTGGGGTTGCTGCTTGCTTGCTCTGGTGTGATCGGCTTGTGGGCCATCGGCTTCTACTCGCCGGACTTGATCCGGCAGGTTCAACTCAAACCGATCACCGCGGCCGTCTATGCTGAACAGATCGCCTCCGCTGAACCTGAACGCGCGGAAATGTTAAAAACAATTCAGGCTGCGATTGCCGCCAAGAAGACGAAGGATCTGACTCCCGATCAAAAAGCATTGAAAGCAGACATCGACAAGAAAATTCGCGGTCAACTGACAGTCCCTCAGAGCATGACCTCGATCGCCATCAATGTGGGGGCGTTCTTCGGCATGTTTGGATTCGGGTGGCTGGCGCAGCGGATTGGTCGCAAGCCCACATTTGCGATTGCGCTACTGGCCGCTTTCGCCTCAACAGCGGTGGTGTTTTGGACGCTGAGTGAAACATGGCAGATCTTTGTACTGGTGCCGGTTATGGGCTTCTGTCAGTTGTCGCTGTTCGGAGGCTATGCGGTCTATTTCCCGGAATTGTTCCCGACGCGGCTGAGATCGACAGGAACCAGCTTCTGCTACAACGTGGGACGCTTTGTCGCAGCCTTCGGTCCACTGGTGAAGATCTGGCTGAATGATGTTTTCAAAGGATACGGCGAGGATTCGATTCGATATGCGGGGGTCACGATGTGCGCGGTTTTCCTGGTCGGGCTGTTCGTACTTCCCTTCCTGCCGGAAACTCGCGGGAAACCGCTGCCAGAGTAGTGGAAATCCGAAATCAATCAGCGATTGCGAATTCTCGGTGAAAGACCGGGGGGCGTGGGAATAGCATCTGTTCAATGCCTGAGAAGTTGGATAGCCTATGGTTCCAATACTGTGGGCGTTCGCTGGGACGCGGACGTTGTCGGTCGGAATGGAGTGATGGGAGCGTGCTGATATGATGTGCCCGTTTTGTCGGAATGGGGAAACGAGCGTCATCGATTCGCGTGCCAGCACCGATTTCGTCATTCGACGTCGCCGTAAATGCTTAAGCTGCGACCGTCGCTTCACGACCTACGAAAAAATCGAGGAATCGCCCCTGAAGGTCATCAAAAAAGATGGCTCACGCGTCCCCTTCGATCGCGAAAAGATCCGGGCGGGACTCGAAAAGTCCTGCTATAAACGACCGATCAGCGACGAATCGATCGAGCAGATTATTTCCGAGATCGAAGCCTCGCTGTACGAGCAGTTCGAACGCGAAGTGCCATCACGTGAAATCGGCGAAAAGGTCATGGAATCGCTGCGCAGCATCGATCATGTCGCCTTCGTCAGGTTTGCGTCGGTCTACCGCGAATTCAAAGACGTGAACGATTTCGTCGAAGAACTGGCCCCGATCCTGCGCGAAGACCGTCTGCGATAAGGTGCTTGCTCGTCAAGTACTATAGGTCCCATAAGTCGTATCGGTCCTATTTCTGCCGACCATCGCATGACGCAACCTTACGGCACCAGTGTCGGTTCGCCTTCCATTGCAACATCGCGCAGGTTGGCATTGCCGTTGTTGGCGATGCGAATCTGGAAACGGCCATTTCCGGAAACGTTGCCGCCGATCACTTCGACTTTTGATGTGCCGCTGACCGCAATGCCCGCCCGGCCGTTGTTGAAGCAAGTGACGTTTTCCAACGTCACATTGCGACACATATTCTGGGCATGGATTCCATCGAAGCGGAAATCACGCAGTGTCAGGTCCACGATCCTGACGTTTTCGACCTGATACAATGACAGCCCTGTCTGATCGGCCGCATACGAGAACGCCTGAGTTGCCGGAGCAAAATCGCCTTCGACTCGGAAGTACACGCTGCCCCCCGTGGCCGTCCAGTGTCCGGGGGCAAGTGCCTCCAGTGGATTGACCCCAGCTTCGGGAATCAGTTCGGGTACTGGTTGTCCATCACGCAACAATCGATAGAACCCCTTGCGGGTCAGTGTCAGCTTCCACAAGTCAGGGCCCGCTCGACGCCACCCAGCCGGGGGAACACTTCGCAGTCCGCTGAGGATGGCTCCATTGCCGATAATCGTGAACGGATAGTTCGGCGACCCGCTGTTGCGAGTTCCGGTCAACGACAGCGAATCGTAGTAGACGGCACCAGCGCGGGTCAGCACAATTTGATCGCCAAATCGTGCCAATTGAATCGCACGATGTAGAGTCCTCACTGGCCCTGTCCCCGTGTCGCTCGGCACGCTGTTGCGTCCGTCGAAGACGTCGTCGCCGACGAGGTTATCGACATAGATTTCAACAGCCGAGGCACTCATGCCCTGCAGCAGCAACACGACACCGGCCAGGATCAGATTTGATCGCATGTACGAACTCTCCTTGATCACGCCGCGAAAAGCCGCCACGGAGCGGATCCAAGGTCGCAACGTCGTCCCTGCCATCGTGAGCGATGGCAGAGCCGTTGTGAAGAGGAGACTGTCATGCCGCCAAGAATTGATGCAAATCGCCCGTTAAAATCCGCGCAATCGGTTTTTGTGTCTGGCTAGGCACGACCTCAAGCAAGGTGCACGCCGTTACTCACCGA
>CBIHQO010000787.1:0-3575 GCA_966211735.1 uncultured Schlesneria sp. | reverse complement strand
AGAGTCTGGCAATGATCGCTTCGCGGGACAACTTGCCGGTTCAGTTCCACTGCCAGAAATCGCGGCTTCAACCCCAACAGGTCGAGCAGACCTTGTACGTTGGTGCCGTACGGAACAGTCCGGGGGACATCATTGACGATAATCGAAAGTTGCGATTGAGACATGGTCTACGAGAAAAAGACCCGACACCTTTAAGATGCCGGGTCTTGGGTTTATAAAAATCACACAGGCAACCAGACCGAAGTTTAGAAGCCGTCCGTCACATTTTCCATCATCACACCCATCGACTTCAAGGCTCCATTGCGAGTCGCAATCGCCTTGAAGACATTCGTATCGATCTTCTTCGAGATACTCTTGGTGGAACCATCGCACAAAGCGAATACGGATATGTCACCATGGGAACCGCCAAAGCTGAAGAACTGCAGCTTCGTGTTGCTGGCCCCCTGAACAACCCAGTAGGCATCAAACATGTCCGGGTGCCCCTTATCGTCCCAAACGCGGACACAGCAACTGTAGCCATCTCCCCAGAAACCGTAGGGCGAATCGCCCACCAGGATCGTATTCGATGTTCCATCGGTGATATCTGACATCCGGACAGCGCTGTTCCGATACAACATCCCGTTATCAACCGTCGGGGGATTGCCGGCTGTCGACTGATTCGTATCGTACGCACCCATCGATCCACGATAGGTCGTATAGCCCCATCCGCTTGGCCGGTTCTGTGGCAGCGGCGCACTCGGACAGACGTACGAATCGATCTTCGTCTGAATAAACTGCTGGTTGTTGCCGCCGAACTTGGCTTGACGATAATCCAGTTCGATAGTTCCCTGATCCATCGAGGACAGAATGAACGCGTGCCATCCCCATTCGGCGGGCATCACCCAATCAGTAATCGTCGCGATGGACCGCTGACCAGTTTGCATGATGCTGATCTGTGCCGGCTCCGGCAACTGCATGGATTGTGCAGAACCAGGAGCGGGCGTGATGAACCCCGGCGGGAAACAGCGACTGCTGCCTTCATAGGTGTGCATTGCCAAAGCCAACTGGCGCACGTTGTTAATGCACTGTGTTCGTCGTCCCGCCTCGCGAGCACGCTGAACGGCCGGCAATAGCAGGGCTGCCAGCATCGCAATAATCGCGATGACGACTAGTAGCTCGATCAATGTAAAACCGCGAGGAGCGGTTGTCCGCGAACATGGCCTTGGCAATCGAGTCATCGTGCAACTCCCTGAATTCGAACCACCCTGAGCCCTGGGGTGACAGCCAGACACTCCGCTACGTCGCCGCGTTTCCGCAGCGAAAAGGCCGTTAGCAACGTAGCAAAATGCAAATTCCTTTTCAAACCCCGATTTGACCAAATGGAGCCGGCGGAATTTTCACCAAGAATTTATTTGTGCAACGGAGGACGGAATGACTCGCCTCGGCAGGAATGAATGGCGATCAACTCCAGCAAGTTATAGACATCGGCGGCTCATTCAATCCGATAAGAATGCTTGCCAAGATTCATACTTCCGGCTGCCTAAATGGTGAAAAAGCAGCGGATTGTGAGCTGGTTTCAAAGGAACTTTCATCAACTTCATACCAGCCTCGTGGGGAGTTCGCCCCCCTTTCCGCACGTTGCAGTCCAGGCAACAGCAGACAATATTTTCCCACGTGGTCGGTCCGCCCCGACTTTTGGGCATCACGTGATCAAGGCTGAGTTTGTGAATTCCCAATCGGCGGCCACAATACTGACAGCAGTTCTCGTCGCGCAGGAAGATATTACGTCGATTGAATTTGACGGCGTTTCGGGGCAGCCGATCGTATCGCAACAAACGACCAATGCGGGGGACGTGAATCTCGTAATTGACCGTGCGAATCCAATCCCCTTCCAGAGGGACTTCGCCCAATTCCAGTTGCAGCAGACTGGCTTCGAGCCAGCCGTCAAAGTCGTAAGCCTGAAAGACGCCGCTTTCGACCGAGACGACTTCGGCAGCCCCCTTGTACAGCAAACAGAACGCACGGGGCACAGGCAGGATATGGACCGCCATGTAATGACGATTCAATGCCAGCACGCTGGACTGAATCGCCGGATGATGGGCTGCAATCATTTCGTCCGCACTCCCCCTCCGAAGAAAGGAATCTGGAATGAACTGACGTCTACCGCAAGATTCTCAGATCAACTGCCCTTCCGATACCACGAACCCATCCGCTGCCCTTCCCGACAGCGGAGACCACCAACGTGCGAGAAATTCTCTGAAGCACCGAAATTCTAATCCCGCGTTCCGCCGTAATGCAACTTGAGCGGTCACTTCCAGACCAATCGCATCACGCAATTTGGATCATTGGTCCGCGGATTCTGGGTGTAGGACACAGACGAGATAGTCGTCAGCTCGACGCAATGTCACCAGTTTCGATCTATCGCAAATTAAACGAATCCGGGCTGTGGACCACGCCCCAGTCTTGTGGACCGAATACCGATGACAGAGCGCGAATCACATAATCCCGATCCAAATTGTCTGACTTGGAAATTGGGACAACGATCTTGCTGCGGTAGATAGACTGAATAGCCCCAAGGATGAGACAAATCTTTGTAATTATAGCCGGTACAGTAGACGACACCTTGCTCACCATTGAACTGCGCCCGGCATGAAGGCGCGTCGACTATTTCGACTCGCTCAAATTTTTGGAATTTCGGCGAGGGAGCATCGAGGACCCATGTCTTTCCGAGCGTCATCACTAGTACAACATCCCGCGATCAGTCAGTTTTCATCGGTCTCTCAAACACAACGATATGCTGCCGCGGCAGGTCCGTAATCGTTTCTTTCCACTTCAAGCCAAACTCGGGCTGAGTGATCTCTTTTTTGACTTGGGCTTCGCTCATCTTGTGAACCAGTTTGATGGGGACGTCGGGGTCTTCGCGTCGATACTCGACAAATGCGACTCGCCCGCCTGGTTTCAAAGTTTTCGAGAGTTCCTCCATCATTTCGAAGGGGAACCGAAACTCGTGATAGACATCGACCATGATGGCCAAGTCGATGCTGGCGCGTTCCAGCTTTGGTGACTTCTCCGTTCCGAGCACCAACTCGACATTCTTGACGCCGACCCGGCTAAGCTTCTCTCCCAATAGTTGCAGCATCTCTTTCTGGATGTCGATGGCCATCACTTTGCCATCATCGCCGATTTCGCGTGCCATCAGGATCGTGATGACACCGGAACCAGCGCCGACATCGGCCACGACCATCCCCGGTTTCAACTTCAACAACTTGACCAGAGCACTCAGGCGTTCTTCTTCTTCGCGCTCTGGTCGCTCCAGCCAGGGTGCCCCGTGGAAGCTCATCACCTGAGCAATCTCGCGACCCATATAGAACTTGCCGGTCCCGTTGATGTCGTGATCGCGACGATACTGATAGCGTTTCGTGTCCTTGGGAGGGTCGCGCTCCTCCGGCTCATCCTTGGGCTTTTCGACAGACGGCTTCTCAACGACGGCGGGCTGATCCTGCGCCGAGGCGGGAGCACTCACCCAACCCTGAGCCAACAACAACCACAAGACCCCGCTGAGGAGTGCGCAGAACACGCAACATAAGTGAAAGGAC
>CBIHQO010000786.1:0-3586 GCA_966211735.1 uncultured Schlesneria sp. | reverse complement strand
ACGAACATTACTAGCAATACTGTTGTCCTTCTTTCCGATCTCTACCACGGCTATGGCCGCACCGCTCGCTTCATCGATGTATTGAACACTCATGATTGGCCTTTCGGCGTACTGTCCCCCTTCGTTCCGCGCCTGAAAGGCTCACTCGCCCATTTTCGCAGCTTGGATGGGCGTGGTATCTCAAAGCGAGAAATAATTCTCGAAGAACCGACAGCAACGGACAACGCATTCATCGCGAATGAAAGACGTCGTCCAATCGGAGAACTTCCTTTCGGTGTCTTCGTAGTTCAAGGGCAGGATTTCAACGATCTGGCTCACCAACTCGCTGAATTGCGCGAACTGGCCGAACGGCCACCTTCGATCGAGCAGCTTGCCAGAAGCTGGTTTCATCGTCACAGGGCAACTGAATCACAGTCAGTCATCATCGTCTTGTTTGCAACAAATGCCAGCGAACTGAGATCGGTGATTGAACAAGGGCACCAGCATGTCCTGAACAACTCGGCCGCCTCTCTGATAACAAAGCAAATCTTCTATGCGCCTCGAGAATCGAAGCATCCCGCTCGATTCGCGTTCGTCTTTCCTGGATCTGGCAACGCATTCCCGGGGATGGGGCGAACTCTACTCTCTGTCTGTCCCGAGGTACTTCGACGCCAGCAAGCAGAAAATGACGACCTGCCCGCTCAACTCGCGATGAAGTACTACTGGTTTCAATGGGGAAAAGGGAAAGTTGTCGATCACAAATCGATGATCTTCGCGCAAGTTGCCATTGGTGCAGCAGTGTGTGATCTCTTGGCACTATTCGGAGTGCGACCTTCCGCCAGCATCGGCTACAGCCTGGGCGAGTCGGCTGCGTTCTTCGGACTACGGGCCTGGACGGATCGCGACGAGATGCTGGCCCGAATGGATCGGGCGAGCTTATTTGGTAGCGATCTCGTCGCGCCATTTAATGCAGCGCGACGGGCATGGCGGACACCGGAGGGGCAAGACGTGCCGTGGCTGTCGGGTGTGATCGACCGCTCTGCAGAGGAGGTTCGAGCCGCGATGGATCGGTTGCGACTTGGCGATGCGGAATTGCGTTTGTATCTGTTGATCGTCAACACGCCAAATCAATGCGTGATTGGCGGCGAGCGAAGTCAAGTGGAGCAGTTGGTCCGCGATCTTGACGCCAACTTTGGTCCGCTGCCATCGCCCAGCACCGTGCATTGCCATGTTCTGCGCCAAGTCGAAGAGGCTTATCGCGAACTGCATCTGATGCCAACGACCGTGCCGATGATCGACACATCAGACGGAGCGAAACCGATTGATTT
Source organism: uncultured Schlesneria sp. (assembly GCA_966211735.1). GTDB lineage: Bacteria > Planctomycetota > Planctomycetia > Planctomycetales > Planctomycetaceae > Schlesneria. The sequence continues at coordinate 2,279 of CBIHQO010000786.1, read as the reverse complement.
CTACTCTGCGGCGTGGGGTCACAAATACGCACTCTCTCGCGAGTCCGCGGCCGAGGCGATTGTCGCTCAAGCAGTCGATACGATCGACTTCCCGCGCGTGATCGAGCAAGCGTATGCCGACGGCGTACGGACCTTTATCGAAATCGGTCCCGGCTCGTCCTGCACGAAGATGATTGACGAGATCTTAGGGGATCGCCCGCATCTGGCTCGGCCCGCGCTGCCTAATACGTCCAGACCAGTGGAAGCCTTTTTCGAACTGCTGGCCACGTTGATCGCGGCTGGCGTACCGGTCGATTTGTCGTATCTGTACGGTCAATCATTGCCAGGTTCGGCAGCATCGCCAATCTCTCCACTGCGTGAAGTTGTCACCAAAGTCGGTGGCGCACCGTTTCAGATCCCTGCCCCTCCCGGCGGCTGGAAGTTCCGTCCGCTGCCGGTCGAAACGCCGTTAGTCATCGCCGAAGTACAGCTCAACCTGCCGTCGGAAGTCAGTAACTATTCGCCAATCGAGCCGTCGCAAGAATACGTTTCGTCGCAGCAGCATGTTTCCAATGGCAATGATGTCGACGACGCTTTGCTATCGCCACCTCAGCATGAATCACTTAACAGTCTTTGGGATCAGTTCCAACTCATGAACGATCAGCGCACACAAGCTCACGAAGCCTTCCTGCGACTCTCTGCCAAGTTCGAACAGCTGGCCGCCGAGCAATTAGCGCTGCTGGCCAAGGCCGGAGTTGCCGTTGCCGAGCCGCCTGTTGGACATCCGCCCATGGCGACGAGTGCAACGCAGTGGCCTGACACAACACAGGAGCTGCAGCCTCAATTCAGTACTCAGTACTCAGTACTCAGCACTGCGAACCGCAGACTAGGCCGCGTAGGAGATGGTAGTGGAGGTGAGGCTGACAGTCGTGTGAATGCAGAACGGCTCGGCGCGGGCCTCGCACTCCCGGAACCGTTTCCGGCCATGCCCATCGAGCCACCAACTTCGCTGAACCGCGAGCAGTGCATGGAGTTTGCCATTGGCAAGATCGGCCGCGTATTGGGACAGAAATTCGCGGAGATCGACAAGCATCCGACTCGCGTGCGGCTGCCAGACGAACCCCTGATGCTCGTCGATCGCATTCTGGCGATTGAGGGCAAACCGTTGTCGATGACTTCAGGACGAGTCGTCACCGAGCACGATATTCATCCGGGGGCGTGGTATCTCGACTGCGGACGGATCCCGACTTGCATCGCTGTCGAATCGGGACAGGCCGACCTGTTTCTGTCCGGTTGGCTGGGGATCGACTTCGAAACCAAGGGCTTGGCCAGCTATCGGTTGCTCGACGCGGTCGTCACGTTTCACGATGCGCTGCCAGGGCCGGGACAGGTGATTCATTATGATATTAAGGTGTTAAACTTCTTCCGGCAGGGAAGCACGTATCTCTTCCGGTTCGAGTTTGATGCAACCGTCGACGGCAAACCTCTGCTCACGATGCGAGAAGGCTGCGCCGGCTTCTTTACCGAAGCCGAATTGGCTGGCGGTAAGGGAATCATTCACACGGCACGGGATAAGCGGCCACGTCCTGGAGTGCGACCGTCCGACTGGAGCGATCCAGTACCGATGTCCGTGGAAAGTTTTGATGACAGCCAACTGCTGGCACTGCGACGAGGCGATCTGGCCGCGTGCTTCGGACCTGCGTTCGCGGGGCTGCCGCTGCAACATCCGGTGACGTTGCCCGGACTCCCTTCGAGTTCGAACGACCAACTCAAGCCAGGCCTTGAGCGAAGCCGGATGTGGTTGATTGATCGCGTTTTGAAACTCGATCCTTCCGCTGGCAAGTTCGGAATGGGGACGATTCTCGGTGAACTGGACATTCACCCCGACGATTGGTTCCTGACGTGCCACTTCTGCGACGATCAAGTGATGCCGGGCACCTTGATGTATGAATGCTGCCTGCACACATTGCGAATCTATCTACTGCGAATGGGCTGGATCGGCGAAACGGGTTCCATCGCCTACGAACCGATCGCCGGAATTCGCAGCCGCCTGAAGTGCCGCGGTCAGGTTCTGGCGGGGACCAAAAAGGTTTGGTACGAAGTCACGTTGAAAGAGATTGGATACGGGAAGCACTCAAGTGACTCCGCTTACTGCCTGGCCGATGCGTTGATGTACGCCGACGGCAAGCCGATCGTTGAAATCACTGATATGTCGGTGCAACTGACGGGGTTAACCAAAGAGGCCGTCGAGCGACTATGGGCTCGGCAACCGGTGGCTGTGAGTATTCCTGCTGGTCCTC
>CBIHQO010000785.1:0-3592 GCA_966211735.1 uncultured Schlesneria sp. | reverse complement strand
AGGCCAGCAGAGGGGCAAGGTCACTCGACAGAAGGTCTCGAATCGCGACGCACCCAGGCACCACGACGCTTCGATCAAGCGACGATCCAGCGACGCGAACGCGGCGATAAACGGCCGAATTGCAAACGGGAGATTGCCCACGACCGATCCCAGCAGGATCCCGGCGAATGAAAACGGCAGGCGTCCGCCGGTCAGCTGCTCGTACCAGTGTCCCAGCGGACTATGCGGCCCCAGTGCGACCAGCAGATAGAACCCCAGCACCGTCGGTGGCAGGATCAGTGGCAGTGTGACGATGGCCTCTAAGACAAATCGCCCGGGCCAGCGAGACGTTGCCAGCCAGTAGGACAGGGGTAGCCCAATCACTAACAGGATGGCAGTGGTGCTGCTAGCCAGTTGCAGCGTCAACCAGATTGCCTGCCAGTCCACTCGGTTGCTCCAACTTTGGTTGAGGTTAGGTTGTCTGACCCGGGGTGGAAGAGATTGCAAATTGCGAATTGAAAAATGCAAATTGAAAGAGGTGCTCACTGGCACATTCGCAATATTCCGTCTTCACAATTTTCAATTTGCATTTTGAAATTCGCAATTTGCAATTATGTTTTCTCAATTCTCCAGCTTCATCGGCTCATCAAACCCATACTTCAGCAGCATGTCACGTCCCGCCTTCGATGTCATGTATTCTCGAACGGCATCGGCGGCCTTGCGGTCTTTCACCCACGACAGGATCACGCCTGCTTGCTCGATGGGGGGATGAGCCGTCACTGGGATCTGCCGGTAGCGACCTTTCTCTTTCAATGTCGGAGCCATGGCTAGCGACAGGGAAATGATCCCAATGTCCGCCGCTCCGGTCTCGATGAACTGAGCCGTCTGGGCGATGTTCTCGGCCAGAACGAGTTTGTCTTCGACTTGCTCGTGCATCTTTTGTGATTTCAAGGCCGCGAGTGCCGCTCGGCCGTAGGGTGCGTGCTGGGGGTTGGCGATCGCGATCCTTTTGATTGACGGGTCGATCAAGGCCTGCATCCCTTCCTGTTCCACGTTCAGTGGCGAATCTTTGGGAACCCAGACGACGATATGGCCCAACGCGTATCGAAACTCGGATTCGCGAATTGCCAGGCCCTGCTCAATCAACTTCTTTGGGTAGTCGATGTCCGCTGAGAGATACAAATCGAACGGGGCCTTGTTGGAAAGCTGAGCGAAGAAGTTTCCCGACGAACCGTAGGTCGCCGTGACCTTAATCTCGGGATGCTCTTTGGCAAATTCGACCAGTAACTCATCCAATGCGAATTTCAGATCGGCTGCGGCGGCAATCGCGACTTGATTGGATTGAGTCGTTTCTCCTGGCTTCGCGGAAACCGGTTTCGCTTCGACTGCAGTAGTCGTAGCCGGTGACGAATCGGCGGCCGGTTTTGAGGGAACGGGCTGTCCGCAACCCATCCCCGCCAACGTCAGAACCGCTGCGAACAGAAACAGCCAACGAGACTGATATCGATTAGCGGCATGAACCATCGCCATCACATTCAATAGGGAGATCACTCAGCATCATCCATGCGATCAATCGACAACTCGTGTTCTGCAACAAGAAAACGATGATACAACGCACGACTGTGGTTTCAAAACGGAGTTGAGCCACGGATGCAACTCGGATTGAACCCAGAGCAAGATGCCTCAGCCATCACTTTATCGAATCGCCCACACTTCATCCGCTTTTAATCCGTGTTTCATCCGTGGCTAAAAATGTCTTCCACTTTCTGTCCTGAACAACGTCCGTGGCGTCGATTCAACAATTGGCTTGCTGTCCGTGGCAAGCTACGATGCGATCCCTGATCGTCATCTCTCTGGAGTCACATCGTGCGAAATATTCTGGTGGCTGCGTCTTTGATCGCTTTCTCATCGTCCCTCTTTGCCGACGAACCCGATCTGATGATTGCCGATTTCGAAGGCGATACCTATGGCGAGTGGAAAGTGACCGGCGATGCTTTCGGGCCGGGACCGGCTCGCGGAACGTTGCCGAACCAGATGGCTGTCGAAGGCTTCGAAGGGAAGGGGCTGGTGAATTCGTTCTTCAAGGGAGACGCCAGCACCGGCACGCTGACGTCACCCGAGTTCACCGTCGAACGCCAGTTCATCAATTTTCTGATCGGCGGTGGCAAGCATGAGAATGAAACCTGCATCAACCTGCTGGTTGACGGCAAAGTGGTTCGGACGACCTCCGGTCCAAACGACAAATCGGGCGGAACCGAGCGACTCGATTGGCAGGCTTGGGACGTGGCCGATCTGAATGGGAAACGCGCGACGATTCAGATCGTCGATACGGCCAAAGGAGGCTGGGGTCACATCAACGTCGATCAGATCACCCAAAGTAACAAGCGACGCGGGAACCAAATCATCCGGCGTGAGTTCGTCATCAATCAGGACTATCTGCTGCTGCCTGTGAAGAATGGCGCGGCCATGCGACGGATGAAATTGCTGGTGGATGGTCAGCCCGCCCGAGAGTTTGAAATCGAATTGGCCGATCAGAAGGCGGATTTCTTTGTCTCGTCCGACGTGCGAGCCTTTGCAGGCAAGACCCTGATCGTCGAGGTCCCGTTGCCGACAGACTCCAAGGCATTGGAGGCGATTGAACTTTCCAAGTCACCACCCGCGGCGATGGAATCCGAACAGCGACGCCCGCAGTTTCACTTCACCAGTCATCGCGGCTGGCTGAACGATCCCAACGGTCTGGTTTATCTTGACGGGGAATGGCATCTGTTCTATCAGCACAATCCATTCGGCTGGAACTGGGGCAACATGCACTGGGGCCACGCGGTCAGCCGCGATCTGCTGCATTGGCAAGAGCTACCCGAGGCGATCTATCCCCATCAATGGGGTGACTGGGCCTTCTCGGGTAGTGCGGTGGTCGATGAGCGCAATACCAGCGGCCTGAAGACGGGCAATGATCCTCTGCTGATCGCCGCGTACACCAGCACGGGGCGCGGCGAATGCATCGCGTTCAGCAACGATCGAGGCCGGACCTGGAAAGATATCGCCACCAATCCCGTCGTCAAGCATGCTGGTCGTGATCCCAAAGTGATCTGGCATGAACCGAGTAAGCTCTGGGTGATGGCGGTCTACGACGAACAACCAAACGTCGAACAGGGCATTTCGTTTTATTCATCGCCAAACCTCAAGGACTGGACCTTCACCAGCCGTATCCCCGGCTTCTTCGAATGCCCCGACTTGTTCGCGTTATCTGTCGATGGCAAAGCCGATCAACAGAAGTGGGTACTGTATGGTGCCGACGGCAAGTACCTGCTTGGTGAATTCGACGGTAAGAAGTTCCACCCCGCTGGTCCCAAGCAACAGGTCTGGCACGGCAACTTCTACGCCGCGCAGACCTTCAGTGATGCGCCGGATGGACGACGAGTTCAGATCGGCTGGGGGCAGGGAATCACCGTCCCGGGGCAGCCGTTCAATCAGCAGATGACCATTCCTGTCGAGCTCACTCTCCGATCAACGCCAGACGGTGTGCGGATGTATGCGTGGCCGGTAAAGGAAGTCTCAGCGGCAAGCAAGCAGAAGCAACTCGCCACGGTGCTCAGCACTGATCGTTTGAAGC
>CBIHQO010000784.1:0-3610 GCA_966211735.1 uncultured Schlesneria sp. | reverse complement strand
GACCAGGAAGGTTGGCGAGATTCAAAACGATCACTCCCGTAGTGGTGAGTCGTTGAATCAAGAACACGATGGAGCGTGTGTTGCTGGCGCATTTCTCTGCGCGAACGCCGATCCATCGAAACAGCAATCCGAACGATCCCGATGGACGAGGGCGACCCATGCGGTCAGGCATTCATGGAACATTTGCCACGTTGCTACTGATGGTTCCCGTATTATCAATCCCAGCACTGGCGATTTTTGGAATACCTCAATTCGCACCCGTGGTGGCCTCACCCTTGGATGAAGGTCCCGACGAACACCACGAGAAACGTGTTGGTAAGTCGGAACGACCAGACGACGACATGCTGGGCGACCTGGGAAACGCGCCTGATTTCGGTTCTGAACCGAATGATGCTCGAACGGGAACGGGCCGCATCGGCGACTCGGTGCCGCTGTCCCGAGGCAGAAATGCTGGCAATCGACAGACATCCCTCGATGCGCGTCCACGGTCGCAACCCGGGGCAACTCCGTCGTCGCGATCGTCCTGGCAAGACGAACCGCGTGGTGATCTGCATCGTTCCGCAGACGATCTTGATGGTGCCATCTCCCGCAACAGCCCGACAGATCCACCCAAAGGACAACTGAAGGATTTACGGTTCGATGCGCAGCAAACGCCGCCCGATTTCAGGGATGCTCGTATCCAAAAAACCATGTTGCCAAAAGGGCAAGATCCGCAAGACCCCCGCGTGTTCCAGCGGCAACGCGATCGACTTCCCGAAACCGGCGAAGCTCGTACACCCAGCCGACAAGAGGAAACCTTCTCCTGGCAGGACGCCGTCAATCGTCTGAACGAACTTGAGATTCGAAATTTCCGATTACAGCCTGGGCATCGAGAGAACCAGTACGCATTCATCTGTAACTACACTCCGAGTGATTCACCGCGCGTTTCCTACCGGTTTGAAGCGGAAGCTGACGAACCGTTGAAAGCGGTCGAAAAGGTTCTTGAGCAGATTGCCGAGTGGCAACAGCGTCGCTAGATCGATTTGGGCTGTCCGACCTTCCAATGGCACTGTCTTCGTGGCATCGACATGCAGCCTCAACAACCCTTCGTGAAGGCATCCGCCTGGAAGCCCACTCCTGTCGACGGACATCGCTGGGCATTCTTCGCCCGACGCGAAGCGGGACCTGATGTCTTGCCAATGGCGGGCGTCGATCCGGTCTGTGTCCGCACCCCAAAGATGGCTCGCGTGGAAGCGGCACTGCTTGTAACGGACGCGGCACTCAGCGTTCGCCGTCTGATGCAACTCGCGACGTTGGCAGATATTTCTGAAGCGCGGACGCTGGTCGATCAGTTGAACGTCGCCTACGACAAAAGTGGGACCGCCTTTCGGATCGAACGAGTGGCCAGCGGTTACCGAATGCTGACGCGACCACAGTTCGCCCTCTGGCTGGGGAAAGTACACCACCGACAGGCAGAGCAAAAGCTATCGCCCACCGCTCTGGAGACCTTGGCGATCGTGGCCTATCGGCAGCCTGCCACTCGGGCTGAGATCGAATCGATCCGTCGCGTTCAATGCGCCGATATGCTGAAACAACTGATGGATCGCGGCTTGGTCCGCATCTGTGGTGAAGACAATTCGCTGGGTCGACCATTCCTCTACGCGACCACGCGGCAGTTCTTGGAACTGTATGGATTACGCGATGTCGACGATCTTCCTAACGCCGACACTCTGCGAAAAGTGCATCCCACTTCTGCACTATTTGCAGATAGTGATGAATCCGGGACCGAGGGTGAATCAGCAGCCTAATCACCTATTACTCCCGCGCCAACTGTCATAATCGTAAGCAGTTGGTGTTCGTTTCCATTTGCGATGAAAACCTCCGTCTTCGACGTTAATCTGATGCTGCCAGTCTGGTAGGCGAGGTATATTGTGATGTCCGATCAGCGGTCGACCAAGTCGAACGATTTTCGTGCAGGCCGCTTATTCTTATCAGCAAGTGTTCATTTGTTTTTGCTTTAAATCCTGATGTGATGCGGTGATCCGCATGCGGCACAGGTTGTGCAAGCTGGGTAAGTAGCCGGGCCGAAGGAGTCGTCAAAAAAACTGAGGAGTGAGGGGTGTCGGAATCGACGTTTCGTAGAAGTTCTGTCCCAACATTGACCTCGCGACTGCTGACGACAATCGCCCAGCGCGTTGTCCTTCCGGGCTATGCGAAGCAGTTTGACCGATTCCATGCTTCGCTTTCTCACGGTCGTCGCATCCAGCATGACATGCTGTTTACATGGCTGCAGCGCTGTCGAGAGAGTCGCTTCGGCCGGGATCATGGATTCGCCGAGATTCAAAATCTTGACGATTATCGCCGGCAGGTGCCTGTCTCACGTTACGATTACTTTGCACCCTACATCGACGGCGTGGCGCGCGGGATCCATACCGATTTATTTCCGGCAAATGAGCCGGTAAAGCGGTTCACCATTACGACCGGCAGTACCGGGATCCCCAAGCTAAATCCAGTCACCCCCACGTGGTTGAAATATTACCGCGCGGCGTGGAATATGTGGGGTGCCAAGATGCTGTTGGATCACTACCCGATTGTGGGGCGAAAGATCCTGCACATCATCGGCTCCTGGGATATGGGCAAGACGGCTGCCGGCATTCCCATCAGCATGGTCAGTGCTCTATTGGCACGCAATCAGAACCCCGTGGTTCGTCCCTTCTACTGCGTCCCAAACGAAGTGACGAATATCTCCGATCCCGACTCGCGCTACTACACCATGCTTCGCCTGTGCATGAGTACCAACATCGGTCTGATTGTGGTGATGAATCCAGGGACATTGCTCCGTTTGGCCCAACTGGGCGATGAGCACCGAGAATCGCTGATTCGCGATATTCGCGATGGCACGCTCTCCACCAAATTCGACATCCCCGCTCCGATTCGTCAGCAGATTTCGCATCGCATTCGTCGAGCCGATCCTGCCTGTGCGAAGTCGCTTGAGCAAGCCGTTGAAAAATCCGGCCATCTGTATCCCAAGCACTACTGGGATCGCCCCTTGATCGCCTGCTGGCTGGGGGGGACCGCGGGATACCAGGCGAAGTATCTGCCCGAGTACTTCGGCGATGCGCCAATGCGCGATCAGGGTTTGGTCTCCAGCGAAGGGCGACACACGATTCCGATTGAAGATGGCAAACCACAGGGGGTTCTCGCCATCAACAGTGCATTTTATGAATTCATCCCGGTGACTGAAGACGGCGACAATCCCACCGTCTTAGAAGGTCACGAATTACAGGACGGAAGCGACTATCACCTGGTGATGACGACCTACAGTGGTTACTTCCGCTTTCGCATTGGCGACGTGGTCCGTTGTCACGGTTTGATAGGTGAGACGCCGATCCTGGAATTCCTGCAGAAAGGTGACCGGTGCGGTGATCTTGAGGGAGAGAAAGTCACGGAGCATCAGTTCCTGGAAGCCGCCACCAATGCGGCTCACGAACGAGGAATCCGACTGGGACCGGTGACGGCCGTTCCCTGCCGTCCAGATCGTCAGCAACCTCGCTACCAGATCATCGTCGAATACGGTGATATTCCGGATATCGAAGTCGCACGCGGATTCCTGGCGAATATCGACGAGCGG
>CBIHQO010000783.1:0-3617 GCA_966211735.1 uncultured Schlesneria sp. | reverse complement strand
GACTTGCCGCGTCACTATCGCGGTGTCCATCGCCTGAATCGCGACGACGCCGGTCGCGTCAAATGCGTCGCCTGCATGATGTGTGCGACAGCTTGTCCAGCACGCTGCATCGATATCGTCGCTCAAGAAGCCCCGAAAGACGACCCGAAATGGGCCGACCGTGACAAGCTGCCGAATTCATTCGTGATCGACGAGTTGAAATGCATTTACTGCGGCATGTGCGAAGAGGCCTGCCCGGTGGACGCCATCGAGTTGACTCACATCTATGACCTGACCGGCATGAGCCGTCAGGAGATGTTATTCGACAAAGAGAAACTGTTGAGTGTGTTTGATCAAACCAAAGACTCGGGCCTGGATCCGATCCGGACTCACAAGGGACGGCTTGGTCCGGCGAGCGACTTCCAGCAGTTGCCGACGTTGGGCCCTGCCACGGCGGTCGTTGGTGACGACCGTTCCGCGAAGGCGGCTTCTCCAGGAGTGATTAAGTAATCGCGAAGTTCAGCAGTCTGCTGTGCGCGATTCGTGATTTTTGAGACTGACGACGTTAGACTTCGGCCCGTTCTTGGGGCCTTCCGCAGGCACCAGCCTGCTCGATGTGAACTGGGACTTTGACAATGAAAAATGGGGCACTACTGATCCCTGTCTGCTTGGGATGGCTAGCCATCTTCTGGTTGCTGCCACGCGCGAAGCCACGTTCGCGAATTCTGGGTGCCATTATCGGCTTGGCGGCGCTATTGGCTCTGCAAGTCACGTTTCTGCCTCCGGCCGGAAACATCGTCCGCGATGGGATGTTTTATCTGTTTTCCGGGTCGGCCATTCTCGCGGCCACACTGATGATCACGGATCGCAATCCGGTCTACGCCGCCTTGTGGTTCGCGCTCACCACACTCTCCGTCTGTGGCCTGTTCCTGCTGAATTCGGCGCCGTTCCTGTCGGCGGCCACGATCATCGTGTACGCCGGAGCGATTGTCGTGACATTCTTGTTCGTAATCATGCTGGCGCAACAAACTGCGACCGCCAATTACGATCACCGTGCCGTGCAACCTGTTCTGGCCAGTGTCATGTCGTTCGTGATGCTGGGAGCATTGCTGTTTGCATTGCAGGAATGGGGCGGCATCGATGGCAAAGCCGACGACGAGGCTCGCGAAGGCCAGTTTGTGGTCGTCGATGCCAGTTCAAAGGCCAATCAATTCAGCCAGCCCCCGTCCAGCAACAAGACCGAAATCGGCTCGATGCGAGTGCTTGGCCGATCGCTCTTTTCCGATTACCTGTACGTTGTTGAATTGGCCGGGACAGTATTGCTGATCGCGACAATTGGTGCGATCGCGATTGCACCGCGAAGGTCCCAGGGAACACTATGACATCCACCGCTCTCGAAAGTCAGCTTGTTGTCGGGGCGATCCTGTTCGCCTTGGGAATGATTGGTTTCCTGACACGTCGGAACCTGATCCTGATCGTGTTGTCGACCGAATTGATGCTGCATGGCGTCTCATTGAACCTGACCGCGTTTGGCCGCTATCACGGCAACCCCCAGGGGCAGGTTTTCACAATCTTCGTGTTGACGATCGCCGCGTGCGAAGCGGGCTTGGCGTTGTCATTGATCCTGACGCTGTATCAACGACGCAAGTCGCTCGATGTGTTTCTGTGGGGCAACCTGGGTGAGGAAGACCTGCCAATGCTGTCGAGCAGCAACGCTCCACCACAAGCCAAGCCTATCGATCCGAATGCCGACTTGCCGCACCTGACCCCGGCTGGCCGTGCCCCTTCGAACCCCGCGACAAAAGCTTAGTGATTCGCCGAGTGGTGCCGTTCTGGTGACTGACTTGACCGAAGTGACTGACTGAAGAAAGAGACTGATCCCGTGTTCGACTGGTTAAAACCGAACGACGTTCTCTGGCTGATCCCGGCCGCGCCGCTCTTGGCGTGCCTGTGGATTGTGGTCGTCGGACACGTGGTCCGCCGCCAGTATGCTCATCGACCGGTGGTCCTGGCGATTGCCATCTCGGCGGCGCTCTCGATCCATTTGCTCGTCAACGTCGTCCCGACCGGGTTCGGCAAGACGGTCGAACATGACGAGCACGGCGAACACGATGAACATGCTCAACTCGAACCATCGCATGCGATCTCGACAAATGTCTTCGGTGACACGCAGGTAAATGGGAAGACGGAGCCGAATCCGTGGATTCGAATCGGTCCTGTCGGTAACTCGACACTACTGGTGCTGCCGACCTTGCGAGCGGATGCGATGTCGGCCCTGATGCTGGTGATGGTGACATCGGTCAGTCTGCTGGTGGCGATCTTTGCCAGCGGGTACATGAAAGGTGATCCGGGTTATCCTCGATTCTTCGCCGCAATCTCAGCATTCGTATTTTCCATGTGCATGCTGGTCCTGGCTGGCAACTTCCTGTTGATGTTCGTCTTCTGGGAAGCAGTCGGGTTGTGCAGTTATCTTTTGATCGGCTTCTGGTTCAAAAAGCCCAGCGCTGCCGCCGCAGCAAAGAAGGCGTTCGTCGTCAATCGAATTGGTGACTTTGGCTTCCTGCTGGCCATCTTCATGATCTGGAGTACGTTCGGTACTCTCGATTTTGACGTGTTGTTCGGCAGTCCGCGGATGATCGCCGATGTGGTGAGGTCGCAGCCCGAAGTTTTTACCACGATCTGCTTCCTGCTCTTCATCGGAGCGATGGGCAAGTCCGCTCAGTTCCCACTGCATGTCTGGTTGCCGGACGCGATGGAAGGTCCCACACCAGTCTCGGCACTGATCCACGCTGCAACGATGGTGACCGCCGGTGTCTATCTGGTTGCTCGATGCACTCCCTTCTTCGTCCACTCTCCGAAGGCTCAGATGTTCGTGGCTGGGATTGGTGCGACCACAGCGCTGGTTGCCGCGATCACGGCTCTCACGCAATACGATTTGAAGCGAGTTCTGGCGTACTCGACGGTCAGTCAACTCGGCTACATGTTCATGGCCTTAGGTGCGGCGGGTGCTGGCACCAATCTGGCGACGCTGGCGGTGACGTTCGCCATGTTCCACATGTTCACACATGCGTTCTTCAAGGCGGTATTGTTCCTGTCAGCCGGTTCGGTCATGCACTCGATGGGTGACGTGATTGATATGCGGCGATTCAGCGGACTCCGCAAAGTGCTGCCGATCACTCATATCACATTCCTGGCTGGAGCGTTGGCGCTGGCAGGCTTCCCGCTGCTGTCAGGTTTCTGGAGTAAGGATGAAATCCTCGCGATCGTCATGGAAGCGACGAAGCATCCCGAGCATGGCAACTTCTACAAAGTCATCCTCGGCATCGCTTTGCTGACATCGCTGATGACTGCGTTCTACACTTTCCGTGCGTACTTCATGACGTTCTGGGGTCCTGAGAAGTTTCCGGAAGAAGCAGGACATCATCCGCACGACGCACCGCCATCCATGGCCATTCCGTTGTTCTTGCTCGGTGCTGCGGCCCTTGTGATCGGTGGCATCACCGGACCAACGCATCTGTACGGCAATTACCTGGCCCATACTCCCGGCCTGCCAGAAGCTCATCATCACGAACCGAACATGCTGATGATGGCCGTCAGCAGCGTCTTGGCGATTGCCGGGATCGGTCTGGCCTACGTCT
>CBIHQO010000782.1:0-3638 GCA_966211735.1 uncultured Schlesneria sp. | reverse complement strand
GTTCCGTGCTGTTCGAAGAATAGCCACCAAACCACATCGTTTCGGGGTTCGCCAATAATAGAATTCGGGGAGTGAGCAGAGGGCGAACTGTACCGAACAACTCCTCGATCGACCAATGCCAGAATCGACCTCACTCCCCCGCAGTTTCTGCCGATGTTTGCGATGTCGGCCAAGCAACTGGCTACAACATGGCACTCTGCTAACCATTGGCCCTAACCGGCCTTGCAGAGCCAAATCAGCCACGGCGGGACGTGCATGCATAAGTGTTGACTACTCCGTCTGAAGATGACAGACTGTGAAGGGCCCTTCCAAATAACTCGCGAATTCTTCGCGAGTAATCAAAGTCCAAATCTGTTTCGTGATCGCACGGCATGTCGGGAAAGTCTGACTGCACCTTAATTGATCAGGCGAAAATGAGAATTCGGACCGCCCTTTGTGTACTCGCTGTTGTTGTCGTCGCAGGTTGCAATGGCGATCGTGATCGGCGTGATTTGACTTCGCGGACACATGTCGAAAAACACGAAGAGAATCAATCCCAGGCCGACGTGCCGCTGACCCAGGATCTTCCGATTGAAGATGCCAAAGGGTCAATCAAGACCGAGACAGACGGCCAAGCTACGACGGTCCGATTTGTCTCCGAATGTCTTGGTCCGGAATCAGCGAGTAACGAGGCGATAGGGGACTTTTGAAGCAAGCGGATTGGTGACTTGAGCTCACTCGGCCGACCTCAACCGATCACAAACACGGTCAGTGATCGTGGACCGTGGGCTCCGATCACGAGCGATTGTTCGATATCAGCGGTTTTCGACGGGCCGGCGATGAAGCCGCCGAAGGGAGAACCGCCGACGTTTAACCTTGCGTAGGCTTCGTGCATGTTGTGGACGAAGTCCTGTGCCGAAATGACCAGCGACAGGTGCTGACACAGGAAGTAAATGACGCGGTGCTTGACTGCCTCATCACTCACCCAGACCGCGGCATTTTCCGCGACGCCAAACTGACCAGGCAGAATCGCGAAATCGATGTCTTCCAGCGCGTGAGGATCGGCGACGGCATTCAAGTCGACGGTCGGCGTTCCCACTCCGGGGATCGTCGAAACCACCTGCTTCGCCGACACGTAGACGGGCAACGTCTCCAGCTCGGCGTTAATCGCTTCCATGTTCGGCACACGCACACAGCGCCCGCCGATCATTTCCAGCACGCTGGCAAACTGAGCGATCGGATCGGGATATTGAATCCAGGGACCATTCAAATCCGGCAACGGCATCGCCTCGGGCAGATGTTTGCGAATGGCCAACAGGATTTCATCGCGAGAACTCATTGATACGATCACTCGATAACAGCGGCAGAGAATTAATCACCCGCTTCATTCTAGCTGGAACAACGCAACGAATCACGCGAGCCATTTCGCTCGCATCAAACAGGGCCACTGAAACCAGCGTTGCCCGCTTCATTTCGGAGACCTCTGCGGTTTACTATCCTCATGACTTACGCTCCCGACGCATTGAGCACAAGGACATTCCACTGGACGCTTCGCAATACGCTGCCTTCCGCAAACCGCTGATCCGCTGGTACCAACAGTTTGCCCGCGATCTCCCCTGGCGGCGGACTTCGGATCCCTATCGGATCTGGATCAGCGAGATCATGCTGCAGCAGACGACCGTCGTGGCGGTGGTTCCCTATTTCGAACGCTTCATGACTCGCTTCCCCACGGTGCAGCAACTAGCCGACGCCGAGGAATCTGAAGTACTGAAGCTGTGGGAAGGACTCGGTTACTACAGCCGGGCTCGCAACATTCACAAGGCCGCTCAGATCGTTGCGAATCAATTTGGTGGAGTCTTCCCCTCTGACGTGACGGGCCTGCTACAGCTACCAGGGATCGGCCGGTACACCGCGGGAGCGATTGTTTCTTTTGCGTACGACAAGCGAGCCCCGATTGTTGAGGCGAACACGCTGCGCCTGTACGCTCGGCTGCTGGGCTATGACGGCGATCCTCGTTCGAAAGAGGGTCAGCAGGTGCTGTGGTCGTTCGCCGAAGCAATCCTGCCCAAGACGCAGCCGGGTCGGTTCAACCAGGCTCTGATGGAACTTGGAGCCAGCCTCTGTTCGCCGAAGCTGCCTGATTGCGAACAATGTCCGGTGAGTGGCTTCTGCCGAGCGTTCCGCGATCAGACGCAGCTCGAAATCCCACGACTGGCCAAGCGAGCTGTTATCACCGACGTCACGGAAGCTTCGATTGCAGTCCGTCGCAACAACGCTTACTTGCTGCGTCGTCGAACCACGGGTGAGCGCTGGGCCGGGCTGTGGGACTTTGTCCGATTCGAACTGGCCGCCGCCACAACGGATGATGTTCCGCACATCGTGGAGTCGGTGCATCAACGGACCGGGTTAAAGATCGATCTCGGGCCGCAACTTGCCGAACTCAAACATGGCGTCACACGCTATCGCATCACGCTCAAGTGCTTCGTGGCCGACTCGGTGGCAGGTACGCTTCGTGACGGTGAAGAATGGCAGTGGGTCAAGGCGGCCAAGTTTGACGACTTCGCGTTATCGGTCACAGGTCGCAAGTTCGCCAAGCTGCTGGCCGAGAGTTTGTTCTGAGTTCATTGTTCTTAACTAAGTCGACAAGGAACCGTCTGCTATGGCAGAAGTTGCCAATTTTGGGGCGAGTGGTGATGGCCTCACCGATGATACCGCCGCGCTGGAACATGCATTGCACGATGGTGATGGGGTGCTGCGTCTTCACAAGGGGACGTTCCGACTCTCAAGACCACTGGTGATCGATCTGGCTAAGACAGGCTATGCGGCGGTCATTGGTGACGGAGGAACATCACGATTGCTGATGACCGGGCCTGGGCCGGCGATCAAGATCGTCGGCACTCACCAGGGAACTTCGGTGCCCAAGTCGGTGACGGATGCCACGTGGCAGAAGGAGCGCTTCCCGACACTGAGTGGCTTTGAGATTGTCGGTGGTCATTCCGCTGCGGTCGGCATTGAATTGATGCGATGTTTTCAGCCGACCATCTCGCAGGTTTCCGTGCGGCGCTGTCGCTACGGCATCCATCTGGCTGAACGCAACCGTAACGTCTTGATCGCCGATTGCCATCTGTACGACAACGAAGTCTACGGCCTGTACTTCGACCGCTGCGATCTGCATCAGACCAATGTGACAGGCTGTCATATCAGCTTCAACAAGCGAGCGGGCATCAAGTCGCTGGCAGGCGATGTTCACAACCTGCAGATTACCGGCAATGACATCGAGTACAACAACCGACCTGGTGTCGATACGACTGACGAAGGAGGAGCGGAGATCGACTTCGATGCTGCCGAAGGAGCGATCAGCGAAGTCACCATCAGCAGCAATACGATCCAGGCGACGATTCAACCGGGCGGTGCGAACGTCCGCATCAGAGGATCACAGTCCGCAGCGAATCAAGGAGCCTGCTTGATCGCGATCACTGGCAATGTGATCGGCAGCAATTCGCGCGGCCTGGATCTGAGTCATGTCTATCGACTCACCGCGACGGGCAATACGATTTACGATTCGGGGGAATACTCGATCCTGGCGAAGTCGTGCCGCGGCATGGCCATTGGCTCCAACACGATCTGCTGGAAGGCCGACGATACCCTGCCCCCTCGAG
>CBIHQO010000781.1:0-3639 GCA_966211735.1 uncultured Schlesneria sp. | reverse complement strand
TGCGAACACTGGAATCGTCAAATAGGGCACGAAAAATCCATGGCACCATCGTCTTGGACTCTGGGTCTTCTTTCAAATATGAGGCCACCATGCCCAAGCCTGTCAATCTTGTCTCCGCACTATATGAGCTTGAGGCAAAGAAGGCGCTTAGACGATCCGCTTGCGACCACTCGCGATTGAGCATCGCGACACTCAGCCCTGTCAATATTCCCCCGTTCCGTCCTTCAACTGTTCTTTCTCTGATTAAGCGTTGCGCAGCGCTACGAATGAAATCATTCTTGGCTCGCAGCCGCTCAATCAATTGCTCGTCGCTTTCCTTCGCCAAGTCAAACTCTTTGGGCACTCGCGGCGTGTCCTTGTATCGCACGCGGTACAGCCGCCCTTTCAAACGATCGATCCCGGCGGGGTCTCGGTTGGCGTCTTGATAGCAGTGATAGCGGTCGTACCAGTCGAGGACGTAGAGGCTGCCGTCGGGGCCGGTTTTTTGGACGACGGGCATGAACCAGGCGTCGTTGGCGGTGAGGAAGTCGGGTTCGCCGATTCCTTTGTAGGTCGAGCCGTCGCGTTCGACTCGGTCGACGTTCAGGCAGCCGCCGTGGATGTTGCCCATGTAGAGTTTGCCGCGGTATTGCTCGGGATAGGCGTCGCTGTCGAAGTAGTGAATGCCGCAGTAGGCGGCCTTCTGGTGCTTGTGCTTGACGATCGATTCGATCTTCCAGGTGAACGGCGGATAGGGCCCACCCTGGCGGTGGTAGTACCCGGTCTCGACGAGATGCCACAGGTGATCGATCACGCACGCACTGACAAACGCTTCCCCCTCGTTGTTGAACGCGATCCCCCACGGGTTACTGGTACCTTCGCAGAAGACCTGGAACTCGCGAGTCCTCGGATGGATGCGGAACATCGCACACGTCAGCGGCCAGCCTTTGTGATCTTCTTTGTAGTTCGGGTTGGTCTTCGGGTACTTCACATGCGAATGATTGAAGACCCCATTGAGACCATACAGCCAGCCGTCCGGACCCCACGTCAGTGAGTTAGGTAGCTCATGCGTATCCGCGCGGCCGAAGCCGGTGACGACGACCTCTTGCTTGTCGGCCTTGCCGTCGCCGTCGGTATCCTGCACAAACAGGATGTCGGGCGAATTCACCACCCACACGCCACCATGTCCCACGGCGATCCCGCTGGGGATGTTCAAGCCATCCAGGAAGACGGTGAACTTGTCCATCCGGCCATCGCCATCGGTATCCTCCAGAATCTTGACGCGATCCTTCCCTGGCCCCGGTTCGCGACGAGGGTACTCGAGCGACTCGGTCACCCAGAACCGGCCTCGTTCGTCGATGGCCATCGCGACGGGATTGACGATGTCCGGCTCGGCCGCGACGACTTCGACGGTGAATCCTTCTGGTACGGTCATCAGTTTGGCAGCGGTCTCGGGATCGCGCGGATCGTTTGGCGGCTTGTCTTGAGCATGCGGGATCACCGGCTTCGGCTGCTGAGCCATCAGGGGATTTGTCAGGGCCAGCAAGGCAAACAGACAAAGCAAACGCGCAAACGACCGCATGTTGACGATTCCCGAGGAAGCGCGAGGGGGATGAGCGACGGTGGACTCGATATGGTAACCATTCTGTTGAATGGTGCCATGTTGCCGGTGTTTTCCAGTCCCCGTGGGACGGCAGACAGGCGACTTGAGTACTTCGTCCGCGGACTCGCACTTTCGTCGGCGGGATGTCACTCTGTGTTGCCCTCCCTAAAGGGTTCCCTGATGAACAGTGTTCGCGTTGAAGGCATGTTCATGTCGACTCACCCGCCTGCCATTCACATCAAACCTCGCATCTGGCCGCGGAGTCTCCCCGATTTTTGCATCGTGATGCTTCTGATCGCTCCGATATTGATATTTGTCCTCTTTATCGTGCCCAGCCTGATTGCATTTCTGCTAACGGGTTCATTGGAGATCACGCTGCTGCCCACCGGATTCGCCCACGCCCAGGCCACCCTGACCATCTTGAACAAGGGGATTAAGATCCGATCCTGGGATCTGGAATACGCACTCCAGGAATTTGGGGGCGACGCCAAGGCGGTCATCGCGGAAGAATCAGCCCCACCGATCAGACCGTGATCTCGTGCTCCACTCTCTTTGGAGTGCGGTGGCCGGACACCGCTTTGGGTCCAGTTGAAATGGTGGCCGGATCACAACCGGGCGAAGAACGTAAAGTGAGACTGCGTTTCGTGTGCTCGGTCGCTGTTCTCGCGTTCCGTGGTCGGGGGTGATTGGAGCCAAAGCTCCGTCGAGGCGGAGCACTCCACAGGGGTCCCTGTGGAGTGCGGTGGCTGGACACCGCTTTGGGTCCAGTTGAAATGGTGGCCGGATCACAACAGGGCGAAGAACATAAAGTGAGACTGCGTTTCGTGTGCTCGGTCGCTGTTCTCGCGTTCGGTGGTCGGGGGTGATTGGAGCCAAAGCTCCGTCGAGCCGGAGCACTCCACAGGCGTGGTAGACTGTTGTCAGTTGTTGCCGGAGGCTTCACGAAATATTCGTCATCGCTCGCTTGAGTGCTCCTGACGAAATCGACAGATTGTGTGCCCCGTCCAGTTCTCGTTTCGCTCAATCGAGGATGCACTCATGGCTTTGACGTTCAAGTCACCAGCGAAGGTCTCGGCGGATGTGGTGAGGGCAGCTGCGGCAGAACTGGAAGTTGAGTTTCCGCAGGACTACTCGGACTTTCTACTCGAGATCAATGGTGGCGTGCCCAAGCCGCGGACACTGAAAGTTGATACGGGCGACTACAAGATCGAACAGCTTTATTCCCTGTTTGCGACACCATCTAGGTCGGTATACGAACTGGTCTCGATGAATCTGCATTTTCGAGATGAGTTGGAACTGCCTCGGCAGTACCTGGCCCTGGGACTCTATGACGAACAAAACGTGCTGCTGCTGACTGTAGCTGGAGAAGGGATCGGGACTGTTTCGGCGTGGTCGTTCATTGAATCAGGATTCGAAGCGAGACGAGTCGAACCGATCGCGGCGAGCTTTGGCGAATTCCTGCGATGCCTGGAGCAACCGTCAGACCGAGCCAAAGAGCGAGCGGCGCTGCGCAAGAAATTCGAAAGCCTGGAGTTGGCGATCGTTAACGAGAAGTGGGCGAAGGTGAAGACGCTGGCCGCGGACCTCGATCAATCGCTCCGGCCCCCGGGAGGGACTCATCCGGTGTTCTATGCGATCGAATGCCGCGAAGCGGAAACGGTGAAGCAACTCTATGAGGCGGGCATTCGCTTCGACCTGAAAGATCATGAGGGTCAATCACCACTGGAAGCCGCGGCCAAGTCGTATGAATCGGAACAGGAAACGATTCCGTTCCTGATCAGCAAAGGGAACAAAGGCCCGTTCCCGATGTTTGAAAAACGAATCGTCGAAGCGAAAGCGGTGCTGGATTACATGCAGTCTGTGGGGATTCAGTGATGACGTGAAGAGAAGAGGTAGCCACGGATTGACACGGACGATGCGGAGGGAGAGAGGGAGAGAGAGATTAGCCGCCCTGTTGTGCCGATTCATTGGGGTGCGCGGATTTGCTGTTGGCTTACTTCTCGCGGAGCGAGAAGGCTACTTACGGCACACGGAGTGTGCCTTCTACTTTGGTTCAC
>CBIHQO010000780.1:0-3653 GCA_966211735.1 uncultured Schlesneria sp. | reverse complement strand
AGTATTCTCGACGAAACGGGATTCGATTGGGCACCCGAGCGAGGTGCGGTTGCACATATCAAACAAGCGGCCTCCGACGGGAACCGTCGGAGGCACCCTATTGACCATCGTGTTGACGTTTCAACGACGACTTTTAACTATTCACGAGCTGCTTCAGGAGCTTTTGCTGCTGTTCGGGCAGGTGCCTTCGCAGCTTCAGGAGCCTTTGCTGCAGCCTGTGCGGCTGGAGCTGCCGGAGCGGGCTTCTTTTCACGGTAAGCCTTGATCACGTCGTCGGTGATATCGACACCGGGATCAACAGCCAGCAACAAACCTTCGTTCTTGGGAATGACGACGGCAAGACCTCGTTTCGCGGCAGCTTCCTGAAGAATTGGCTTCAGTTCAGCGCGGAACTTGGCAATTTGTTCTTGCTTATAGGCACCCAGCTTGGATCCGGCGGCGTTCTGAGCCTGAGCCAAAGCCTTGTTGGCGTTCAGTTGGAACTGGCCAACTTCACGCTTGGCTTCGTCAGTGACTTCGTCGCCCTTGTCCTGCAGATCCTTGACCTTCTCTTGCAACTTGGCAGTGGCATCGGCCTGGAACTTCAGCAGAGCCTGCTTGTACGAGTTTTCTTGAAGCTCGTATTGTTCCTTCATTTCAAAGCTCTTGTTGGTCTCGGCGGCGACCTTATCCAAGTCCACCACGGCGATGCCACCGCGCGACGAGGACGAGCTGCTGCCGAACTGCATGCCACATCCCGTCAATCCAACGGCGGCACCCATCAACGCGAGACATACACCAAACTTGCGCATCCAAAACTCCTTCTTTGAAAGGCGGTGGTCGCTGATTCCAGTCAGCATGTGGGCGGAAATTATTTCAAACAGTCAAATGCGTAAAGTCCAAGGTTTCTGCTTTACTGGGCATTTTCGCCCAAAGTCGCCATAACGTTCGCAACATCGGCTGGAACTGCCACAGGGGCTGCCGGCCGACCGGAAAGCCCAAGCCTGACTGGAAACGGGAGTTACGATCCGTTCCAATCCCATTCTCAAGCGCTCGCTCGAACCGACTCGTACTTGCCGAAGAGGGCTGCATGTCGACAGAAACCACGTTGCCGCGTACGACCGTTCCCACCTTCATGGGTCATCCCAGCGGGTTGTTTCTGCTGTTTTTCGTCGAAATGTGGGAGCGGTTCTCCTATTACGGGATGCGGTCGCTGCTGGTCTTCTACATGACCAAGGGCTTCCTGAAGCTCGACGACGCTTCGGCCTACGGGATCTATGGGGCGTACACGGCCCTCGTTTATGCGACTCCGTTCATAGGGGGCATGATCGCCGACAAACTGCTCGGGGCACGCCGAGCGGTCATTTTGGGCGGCATGTTGATGGCCGCCGGTCACCTGTTGATGACGATCGAGGAAAAGACGGCCTTCTCGGTCGCGCTGGCGCTACTCATTTGCGGCAATGGTTTCTTTAAACCGAATATCTCGACCATGGTCGGTGCCATGTATCCCCCGGGAAGTCCGCGCCGCGACGGCGGATTCACGATTTTCTACATGGGGATCAACCTCGGTGCCGCCATGTCTCCACTGATCTGTGGTTACGTAGGTGAAACTTTTGGATGGCACTACGGATTCGGACTGGCGACGATCGGAATGCTGAGCGGTCTGGTCACGTTTGTCGCTCATCGAAGACTGGCTCAGATCATGATCGGCCTGACCGCGCTGGGAACGGCGGGAAGCATGGTCTGGTTTCATGCCAGCGATACGACTCAATTGATTGTGAACGCGCCCGTCGGCATCGCGCTGATCGTGGCAGCCTTCATCGCGATCGCGGCACTGGCGAGCGGTGGGATCCCTGATGATGTCGGCGTGCGAAAATCAAAAGGGGGAACGGCCCTCGTTTACCTGGGGACTGCTGTGGCGATCCCGATCGCTGCGATATTGGTCCAGCAGACATCTTTGGCTGGATATCTGTTGATCTTCTTCGGTGGTGGGGCCCTGCTCACGTTACTGATCGATGCGATTCGAGCGGAACGGATCGAAGGGCAACGAATGTATGTCGTGCTCATCCTCATGTTTTTCTCGATGCTGTTCTGGTCGTTCTTCGAGCAAGCCGGTAGCTCCGTCAATAATTTCACGGATCGCAATGTCGATCGCATCATTGGCGGGCGCAAGCTGACCGCCAAAGATGTGGGCCAGACGCTGGAACGACTCCCTATTAACTCCGCCCTCTTAGGACGAAAGATTGACGGTCGGATCTGGAATCTGAAGATGATCGACCTGGCCCGATCGATTGGTCGCGACACCATCGCGTCCGCCGGTGACGATGCCACCAATTCGGATATTCAAGCGGCCGTGGACGAGGCCGCACTGAAGGCCGTCGACAAGCCTGCCGAGTCAAAGAGTGAAACCGGTGAGGACGAAAAGAAGACCGTCGAGCCCCCCAAGAAGGCGATGAATCTGCAGCGAACGCTGCTGGCGAAAGAACTGCAACCCGCGCTAAAGGGTGTGGTGATCACAGAAGATCTCGTCGGCATGAAAGTCGCCGGACAGGAAGTCAAAGCCAGCATCTTTCAGGCAGTGAACCCGATGGGAATCCTGCTGCTGGGCCTGCCGCTGACCTTCATCTGGACCTTCCTTGGCAAGCGGCGCCTGGAACCGAACACCGCAGTCAAATTTGCCATGGGGCTGCTGCTGCTGGGCATGGGGTTCGGTGCATTCTGGATGGGAGCGAGGACATCCTCCTCGCTCGGTATCGTGGCGATGCAGTGGTTGCTGCTGGGCTACATCCTGCAGACGACAGGCGAGCTTTGTTTGTCGCCGGTGGGCCTGTCGATGGTCACGAGGTTGTCTCCGACGCGAATGGTCAGCACGGTCATGGGGGCCTGGTTCCTCGCCACCGCATTCTCAAACTATCTGGCCGGGATGATTGCTGGATTGACCGGGATTAAGGAAGGCGAAGGTGCAGGAGGAAGCCTGCCACTGGATACAGTCCACGTCTACGGAGATGTCTTCGCCAAGATTGCGGTGGCCGGATGTGTGTCCGGTCTCTTGCTGCTGATCCTGTCTCCGCTATTGGTGCGATGGATGCACGAAGACAAGCAGCCTGCGGACCTGCCTGCTAAATAACGGTGCGCAATTCGTCTCGTTTTGGATTTCAATTCGGGTGCCACTGGTGGCAGCTCTGGGCCACCAGTGTCTTCGCGTCGTTGCGGTCGCTTTGATCGGGTGACCAGCTTCTGCAATATTCAGCGTACCTTGGCGCTGGCTCGCTTCACGAGTGTGACTTCATTGCCACGCTCGTTGTAGCGCACCTCGTCGAGAAACGTGCGCATCAGCAAGAGCCCCCGGCCGTGCGGTCGGTCCAGATACATCGGATCGCGCGGGTCGGGCAAGCTGGCGATATCGAATCCCAGCCCGTCGTCGCGAATCGTAAAGGTTGCTTCCGCATGGGAGTATTTCGCGGAAACCCAGATGCGTCGCTCTTGATAGGGTGATTCCTTTGATCGACGCTCCGCTAGATCGAAGAATTCGTGATAGTTCGTTTCTCGCAGCTTCGACGAGACTTCCATGTTGCCGTGGAAATAAGCGTTGAGCAGAGCTTCGTCGAGAGCCACGCCGACCCGCAATTGCTCCGCCGTACTACAGATTTGTAAACCGTTGAAGATTTGCATCA
>CBIHQO010000779.1:0-3653 GCA_966211735.1 uncultured Schlesneria sp. | reverse complement strand
AGGCCATTTCAGAACGAGAACTCAGGATCGTTACCCGCGCCGGGTGCCACTGGCGACGGCTTTGCGTCGCCAGTGTCTTGCCGATGTGTCAAAGAGTAAACAATGCGTGATGACGCTGAATGTTGCACAAGCTCGTTACGCGATTAAAGCCATCGCAGCGACGCGAAGACACTGGTGGCCCAGAGCTGCCACCAGTGGCACCCGATCTGCAACCCAAAACGAGCAGAATTGCACACGGTGACTGGGCTATTGCGCGCCGTGAGGATCAACCTCTTGGCACTCGCTACTTCTCGACCAGGCGCCAGGCAAATCGTTCCAGCCTGACACCCAGCAGCGCGAGAGATCGGTTGAACGAAGTTCGGAACTGACGTTCCCCGGTTTTCTCGCCACCGCGCAGTTTTGTTGCCACCGAGACCACGATCCCCGCTTCGCCCCCTTCACACATCGCCGCGGCCAGCTTCATCTGAGTGGGTGACAGCGTGACAACATGTCGGCAGAAGTCGGGCCTTTGAATCGTCAGGCGGGTCTCATCAACACTCAGTCCCAGATGGGCCTTAAAAGGGATCTCTTGAATCTTCGGGCTGATGCGATAAGTCACCGACGACAGCCAAAGCAAGTTTGCCGTGACCCCCTGTGGCCGTTCGACGGCTTGCTCTTCGATCAGTCCTTGCTCAACAAAGGCCGAGACAATCGCGTCAACGAAGCTGCCATTTTCTCCAAGTGAATCCCGCAGATGCTCAATCGAGAACTCGGTCCGACCTCGCTTGAATCGAGCGGAAAGAATCTGCCTGCCAGAGGCAATTGCCGCAGCCAGGGAATCGACAGGATCTGAAGAGCTATTCACGAACACGAATTCCTTCATCAGCAGGGGACGCGATCTTGCGGAAGAGGAGATCGTCGAGTCTGATCTGAAACGAAGAACCCCAATCGCAGTTCGCGGCAGCCATCTTATCAAGGTGGAAATCGAATCACTTGAATGGGATCGAAAAAATAGCGATACCGATTCGTCGCGATGGCAGCGACTTTGTATTTGGGAGGGCGAGGCTCCTGCCGAGCCGCGTTTGTTAATGGACTCACAATAACAGGCGCGGCTCGCCTCGCCCTCCCATTGATGAACACCACCCTGTCGCGAGCAGAATGGCCCACTGTCATTGAGATCGGGCATCAAAGCGGTTTGCCCTCAATTGGAAGAAGCACGATGGCATTCGATCAATCGCTGGCGGCGCGGATTCGCGAAGATCTGGTCCCGGTGGCAGGGATCACCGAAAAGAAGATGTTTGGCGGGATTGCGTTCCTGCTGAATGGCAACATCTGTGTTGGCGTCTGGGGCGATTCGCTGATTGTCCGTCTCGACGTCGAGGAAGGGGCGGCGGCACTCTACGAGCCGCATGTGCGCGCATTTGACGGCACCGGCCGACCGATGAGAGGTTGGGTCCTGGTCGATCCGGCGGGGGTCGAAGAGGATCTTGATCTCAAGGAATGGCTGTTTCGAGGTTGTGAGTTTGTGAAAACATTGCCCGCCAAGCAGTAAGGCTTCACCGCCTGGCGAGCAGTCTTGCGGAACTTAGAACGCATCCCACGTCGCTGTGGCGTCCCGCGAGCAGTAGTCCACTTGGTCTAACCCATGCTTCAACGCGACACAAAAGTGCTATCAGCACTAACGTCGCGATTGCCTGGCCAGCTTGCGATGCTCGATCGCGACCTGATTCTGTTGACCTTCCTGCAGTCGCGCGATGTCAAATGCGGTCGCGCGCTGACTGTCGATCATGGTGGTCAAAGTCCGCTGTGCTGCGGACCAATCGCCAGACCGCGCTTTCTCGACGATTGCCAGCAGCGCGTCGAGTTCGTCTCGCGAAATGTTGTCGGCGTCGAATTGAGCCTGAATCTTCTTCTCAGCCGCATCAACCCATTCCAGCTTCTTGGAGAAAACCGCGGTTTGCAGCGGCTTCATCAGTTCCCGGCTGGCAGGGCTGAATTGCTGCGAGCCACAACCCACAACACACAACATCAGCAGTAACGCGCTCATCAACGGTCTGCGAACAAATACGATCATTGGAAAACTCCCTATCGATTTTGAGTTGGATTCAATTGGACGTTACCACTCGCCGACAACTTCGCTCCCCGCCGATGTCGCCAAGTAGGACCAGACCAACGAGTCCATCGACTTCGAAGCAAAGCGGACGCTGCCATCCCCCAGCAGCACATGGCAGCCGTCGGTATGCAGCGAGTACATTTCGTCGACCAATCCCAGATTGCTGTTGGGGGGATGAATCACCGGCGGAATCTCGAATTGACCGCCGGGACCAGAGTGGACATTGATCTGCGGGGCCGCTTCATCAGAGCCGGCATAGGCAAATCGCGCGGTGGGGCATGTTTGCGAGTTGGGAACGATGCCGACCCAGGTCGCACCGATGGTGTGAAACGTCGTTTGTTCCCCCATGAACACGGTGTTCGTCAATCCATCCGTGATCGAAGCGATGCGTGTCCGACCATTTCGATAGAGCGGACCGTTTGCCAGACCCGACAGGTCACCCGCGTCGCCCCACACCTCGATCTGCCCGGCATTTGCCACGTAGTTGCTCAGCGAGAACGTCGCCAGCGTGTTCGCCCCGGCACCGCAACCGTCGACGACGTTGTACACGCCCGTCGCAGAGACATCTGACGGGCAACGATAAGTGGACACGGCGGTGAGAGCCTGAGTGGCGTTGCTGGGGTGCCAGGACGGCAAGTTGATGTTGAACGAGTTGTAGAGATTCGCCTTTTCCAGTTGTGGCAGCAACATCATCAGCATTGTCCAACCTGGACCATTGTCTCCATTGCCGTTTGGCGTCCCCATCACCGGATCGGCATTCGGTTGCACCAGATAAGAGGGCGGGAAGACCTGGTGAGTGTCGTGGTAGTTGTGAAGTGCCAGGCCGATCTGCTTCAAATTATTCTTGCACTGTGTCCGTCGCGCCGCCTCCCGGGCTTGCTGAACGGCCGGCAACAACAGTGCGATCAAGACGGCAATAATCGCGATGACGACTAATAACTCGATCAGTGTGAATCCACGCGTGGATTTTCGATTTAACATGATTCCCTCAAAGAAGCCAAAAGAAGACGTACCGCGAACCAGCGAAGTTCTTGCGGGACAAGACTGCGGGCGGTCAGGCGCTGTCAGACATCGTTCGCGAACGTCGGGAACATCCCGACTCGCGACCACAACTGGCGTCTAAATGAGAGGTGGGCCGCGAGAAACCGGCCGACAGAGGGACCGCGCCGATGATTGCGGAGCGGGAGTGGCAACGAGGACTTCGGTGAGTTCGCAGTAGGCTACCGTCGGAGATTCAACGATCGACGCGAACGGCTGCGACAACACGTGGCACAGCGGGCAATGCTCATCATGATCCGGCGAGTGAGGCACCTGAGCGGGAGCCTGATCTTTCGGATCACCTGTCGTCGTCGAATTGCGATCGCAGGAGTGGTGGCCGCAGGAACATCGCTTCACCAACGGCGGATCGCTGCTTTCACGAACGCCGGTCGCGGCAGGCAGCACGTGCTCGTCTAGCTGATGCCATGGCGCAACGATCAACGTCACCCAGACATGGGTGGCGACCGCAAGCAAGGCCACAACTTTGATCAGCCGACCAGACACGATTCGGAATTCCAAGGGA
>CBIHQO010000778.1:0-3660 GCA_966211735.1 uncultured Schlesneria sp. | reverse complement strand
GAATTATGTCATCTGCCGCCGCGCACGGATCTGGAGGGAATCAGCCTGGTGCCACAGTTGAAGGCGGCGGAGACATGGCGCGAGCGACCGGCGATTACGTCGCACAATCGGGGAAACCATGCTGTTCGCAGTCACCAATGGCGGTACATTCGGTATGCCGACGGGACGGAAGAGTTGTACGACATGAAGGCCGATCTACGCGAGTGGACGAATCTGGCTGCCATGAAAGAGTACCAGGAGATTATCGCGGACCACCGGCGGTGGTTGCCCAAGGTTGATAT
This sequence comes from uncultured Schlesneria sp., assembly GCA_966211735.1. Classification (GTDB taxonomy): domain Bacteria; phylum Planctomycetota; class Planctomycetia; order Planctomycetales; family Planctomycetaceae; genus Schlesneria. Next base: position 3,379 of record CBIHQO010000778.1, on the reverse strand, counting down.
CGCACCGGCAAAGGGGAGTGCTCAGCGTGTGTTGACCTATGATCGCGAGACGGATGTGGCGACTTGGGAAGGCAAGCCGATATTGCGAACGGATCCGATTCCGGAATGATGCGAACGCGTAAACGCTGCCTCTCCCGTAGGACGGATTTGGAATCCGTCTAGTCGAGAAATCATTTTGGACGGATTGCAAATCCGTCCTACGGAAAACATCAGTCGCTTACTTCAGGATGGGAACCACGTGACGCTGCAGCTCGCCGGCGGTGACGTGGACTTTTCCTTGCCGGTCGACATAGACGTCGACTTCGCTGCGGACGCCGAATTCGGCCTGGTAGATGCCAGGTTCGACTGAGAAGCAAGCGCCGGGGAGGACGCGGCGTGTTTCGTGAGTTTCCAGGTTGTCCATGTTGGCTCCGTTGCCGTGGACTTCCTGGCCGATGCTGTGGCCCGTGCGATGAACGAAGTACTGACCGTAGCCTGCTTGCTCGATGACCGCTCGGCAGGCGTCGTCGACTTCGTAGCCTTGCAAAGGCTGTTTCGCGGCGAACCGATCCTTGACTAGCTTGATTGCGGCATCGCGAGCGGCGGCGACGATCTGGAAGATCGATTCGTATTTCTCGGGAACGGTCTCGCCGACAAAGCCGACGCGGGTGAGGTCGCTGTAGACGGCTCGCGGCTTGTCGAGCTTGGCCCACAAGTCGACGAGGACGAAATCTCCCTTGCGGATGGGAGCGGTGCCGGTTTCGTAGTGCGGGTCGCCGCTGTTGGCATTCACGCCGACGATGGGAGGATGATAAGTGGTCAGGCCGTGTTTGGCGAAGTGATCCATGATGACATCGCGGACGGCGGCCTCGGTCGTTTCGCCCTGCTGGCGAACCTGATCGGCGATGAAGTTCCAGGCGGCGGCATAGGCAGAGTCGGTATGCACGCCCGCGGCCTGATGCATGGCCCACTGCTCTTCGTCCCAGACCGCTTCAAACATCTGGACGAGGTCGCCCGACGGGTAGATCTCGGTGCCGTTCGAGCGGACGAGTTCAATCGTGCCGGCGTCGACTCGCGAGATATAGGGATTCGCGTTGCGTGGCGAGTACTCCATGGCGATGGATTTCAAGCCGGTTGTCAGGCTGGCGACGCCTGCTTCGAACTCTTGCCACTTCAGGTAGACCGTCTTGTCCCCTGGCAAGTGATCGAGGGCGCCCGATTCGATCCGATGGACTAGCTTGCGTGGAGATCCTGTTGCCGGAATGAAGTACATCCAACGTCGCGAACCCATCGCGCCATCGGCAAACTGCAGGATTCGCCGGGCGAGGATATTGCTGCCCCGGAAGTCGTATAGCAGCCAACCATCGAGGTTCAGGGCACGAATCGCAGACTGAATTGCGTTCAAGTCGAACATGAGGCATCCGTCCAGGTCGAGGATTCCGATCGCGGCGCGTCTTCAAGAGACTGGCGAAGGTTAATCGCGGGCTTGGCCGAGATTCAACCGCAGTGGCGTCTTTTCTGAACAGCGTCGGTGTTTGGGACCGAACAAAACCAGGAAACGTCGTGTCTGGCTGATGGGACAGCAGATGACGTCGTGGCAACAGCAAGCATCGATCCGTTCGCGAAGGCCGCGAATTTCGCAAAGATCCACCGGATTGGGTTGTAGCGATTCAAATCCGAGGGGACATCCGTCGAAAAGCCAGCGTCGGAAAAAAGTTCCAATCGGAATTGGCAAATCCTGTCCAACGAGTATACTTCCCACCTCAATCAGCTTCCCGCCGACGAGTTTCGGCGTTGGAAGTCGCCCTGCCTGGTAGTGTAATGGTAGCACGAGTGACTCTGAATCACTTAGTAAAGGTTCGAATCCTTTCCGGGCAATTTTCTTTCTGCTGACGCAATGTGCTTTTCAACTGGCACCTGCAACCGGCATCGATGACGCTGGCAGTGTGTAGTCTTGTTCGACTGCCGTCCGAATCAGCGATCGACTTTCCTGAGGTGTCGCCTGCAGGCCTTCGATACGTCTGGCGACCGCAGCCAGATTGTCGTCTTTGATGCAGTCCTGGAACCAGCGGGAATAGTCTCCTTCCTTCAGATGGAAGTCCCACGTTTCATCGTCGACGCCGTCGGCGAGTTGCAGGAAGAGCATCAGATTCTGAGCTCGCAGATTCATTTTGCGATCGGGGCCGCGGAAGTAGAAACTGCGGTCAGGCGGAAGTTCTCCCACGGCGTACTTGCGGCTGTGTCGCTGACGCTCCATCTGGCACGGGTGGACCTGGACGACGGTGGGTGGTTCGTCGGAATCGCGTCGCCACAGCAGAAGTTCGCCCTGCTTCAATTCCTGATGATCATAAGCAGGAGCGTCCTGTTCGACGGCTTTCGAATAGGCTTCCAATGTTTCTGAGGCGGTCGTTCCCAGGATCATCACGGTATTGAGTCGTGACAGCAGTGTCGGCGCAAGCAATTCGGGGTGGACGGTGATCAGCAGGAAGTTGTGCAGTTCACCCGGTAGCGTTCCATCCGCGGGTCGCCACTCCGCGGGCATCAAGTGATGTGCTTCGTCGAGCACAATCCAATGCGGACGGCCGGTTCGAGATCGCATTTGCAACAGTTGCGACAGCAGATCGAGGAACAGCGCCGGCCGATCTGAGATCTGCATACCGCTCATTCCGACCACGGCGTTCGCCTGCGGATCCTCTAACAGTCGCAACACTTCATCGCCGGCGGGAGGCGACTGAGGCCCACCGAAAACGACGGCCCCTTCCAGGTTCTGGTAGTCTCCTTCTGGATCGATCAGACAGAACTGGTAGTCATGCTCCTGCAATGATTCGATTAGACGCGAGGCGACGGTTGACTTACCGCTGGCCGATGGTCCACAGATGAGGACGCTACGTCCATACGGCGAGATCCCGACCTCTTGGTCGCCCTGTTTTCCCAGTGCGAGAAAGTGTCGCTGCAGATTCTGATTCAAGCCATCGAGATCGTCTTCGATGATGTGATCGATCAATTGGACAACGCCGGCTCCGCGGTCTGCCTCGGTGACAAAATCTGCGGTATCCTTGACCGCGGGCAATGCGTTTGAGACAGCAACCGAGACTTCGCACAGTCGCAAAAACGCGTGATCGTTTTCCGCATCGCCGACACCGACCGTGTTGTGAGGTGACGCCCCCATCTCGCGCAGGGCGGCTTGCAGCCCGGATGCTTTGTTAATGCCAGGGGGCAGCACCATGACCGACCCCTTGTTGAAAATCACCTGCATCTCCAGGCCGAGATCGCGAATGACCTCAAGGACGGTTTTCTCGTGTGGTTCGAACGTCGCCACGATCACCTCGCCCACCGACAGCGGCGAGACCTCGTGATCACGCAGTGACTGGACGAATTTCTCGGAGGGGGGTTCAGCGAG
>CBIHQO010000777.1:0-3670 GCA_966211735.1 uncultured Schlesneria sp. | reverse complement strand
GCAATCGCCTTCGGAATGGCCAAGTCCTCGATCGAAGGACATGGCCATTATTGAAGCCGGACACGGAAAGAACGCCATTAATGAAACGCTCACGACGTCGACTGAGTTGGCTGACCCTGGCAGGATTGTTGATTGCGACGGGATTCGCTCGAGCCGACGAAGCCACGATTTCGCAGTACTACGGCTTCAAGCCCATTGAAGTCTTCAAGCTGTCCGAGCGCGCCGCCAACTTGCTGAGCGGCGACTTGAACCATGACGGACTGACCGATCTGATCCTGATTGACAATGGCCACAATCGACTCGATCTGCTGATCCAGCGCAAAGAGCCGCCGAAGGTCAAGGAAGTGGCGATCGGCAGCAGCGATGTCAATTCCGTAGAAGATCATTGGCGATTCGAACATCGCAAAATGCCTGTCGATCGCGAAGTCGCGGCACTGACGCTGGGCGATTTCAACGGCGACGGTCGCACCGACATCGCCTACTTTGGCAACCCCGATCAGCTGATCATCAAGTATCAGCCCGAGAAGGGGGAATGGACGCAGAAGACGCAACAGCGTGTTCCGGATGTCGCCCCCTCACCGTGGTTCCTCGCCGCCGGTGATCTCGATGGCAATGGACTCGACGATCTCGTGATTCTCGGCAAGCACGAGACCATCATTTTTTATCAGGAAACCAAGGGCAAGCTCGGGCTTCCCAAGAAGTTGATGAATACCTCCGACAAGCTCGGATTGGCGCAGGTCGCCGATCTGGATGGAGATGGTCGAAACGACCTGTGCTACCTGGCAGGCGAAGGCCTGACTCGTGCGTTGGGTGCCCGTCTCCAGTTGGAAGATGGCCAATTGGGCCCGGAATACATCTTCGATCTGGAGCGTCCGCGATCCGTCACGCTGCGAGACGTCGATGGCAAGCCGGGCCAGGAAGTGTTGACGATCGACTCGCGCACCGGTCGCGTGAAGATGCTGCAGATCGAACGACGAAAGCCCGAAGCGAACGAATTACCCGAGCGGCTGATCCAATTCGGCTTCGGCAAGCAGGGGTCCGGTCGCGAACGTGACCTGGCTATCGGGGACTTGGATGGCGACGGATTGAACGATGTCGTGGTCACCGATCCAGATGCCTCACGAGTGCTGCTGTTCCGACAGAAAAAGGGGAGCGGACTCGATTTGGGAACGCCATTCCCGGGCCTCAGTGGTGCCGATCAGATTCGCGTCGCCGATTTGGATGCGGACGGCAAGGCCGAGATCGTCGTTCACAGCGGCCCCGAAAAAACTCTCGGACTCAGCCGCTATGCCGACGGAAAGCTGATCTTCCCCGAATCGCTGCCGATTGAAGGAGACACCAACGGCCTGGAACTGACAGACCTGGACGGCGATGGTCGTCCGGAAATCGTCTATATCGCCAAGACGAAGAAGGACCGATCGACCGAATACGCGCTGCAAGCCCTGAAGCGATCGGACAAGAATGAATGGCAACCTTATCCCTTCGGCAGCAAGACCGCCGTGGTCCTCGATTTGAAGGGGACGCCCGAAGTCTTAATGCAGGCCGACATCACCGGCGATCAGCGACCCGAGTTCCTCGTGTTCCAGGGAACAACGAAGCCGCCTCAGCTTTTTGGCCTGAATAAAGAAGGGGTTCCTGTCGAGATCGTGACGACAGGCAACCTGGGATTGGGAGCGATCGCACCAGGTGCCGTCTCCTTCGCCAAGCTGGGAGACAAGCCAGGCCTGTTGGTCGCACAAGAAAACTTTGCGCGGCACATGGTGCTGGGCACAAACAACCGCTGGCAGGTGGACGAGCAATTCAATTCCGGTGAATCGAATTCGAAGATCGTCGGGGCCACGCAGGTTGAACTCGATGGTAATCCCGGTCCTGAAATCGCGCTGGTGGATGCGGGCGTGAAAAAGCTGCGAGTGCTGCGCAAGACAGACAGCGGTTACACGCAGTGGAAAGAAATCGATCTGGGCGACTTTGCGTTCAAAGCTCTGCGAGTCGCCGATCTAAACGGCGACAAGCGCGACGATCTGCTGCTGTTCGCTGCCGACAAGCTGGCAGTCCTCTACGCAGGAGCCGCCGCGCCGGCCATCAAAGAACTGGCGTCGTTCGAAAGTCAACTCGACAAGATCTATCCCACAGACCTCATCGCCGGAGATCTGAATGGAGACGGCAAGGTCGACTTGGTCATGACGGATACGCGATCGCATTTCGTCGAGTTGATCCAGTACCGACCAGCCACCGGACTGAAACACGCGCTCTACTTCCGGATCTTCGAACAGAAGAGCTTCCGCAACGAAGACGAAGCGGGTGGCTCGGATCCTCGCGAAGGCTTGGCAGTGGATGTCACCGGCGATGGCTTGCAGGACCTGCTGCTGCTGACCCACGATCGGCTGATCCTGTATCCGCAAGATGGCGGCAAGTGATTCAGATTTCCTGCATAGGTCCCATGAGTCCTATTCGTCCCATTTGGTTTGATCGAAATAGGACTTATGCGACCAATCGGACCAATGTGACAGCGCGCGCCTTGATCGTAAACTGGGCCTGCAATACCGATTTCGCTGGCGGTCTTCGCCCCGCCAAAACTCCCCTTCTGCCCATCGCCGAAATACCTACAATCCCGCAGCTTAGATTCTTATTGTCTGAATCAGTGGAGGCGGTCATGCACGGATGCAGCCGATGGAATGGATTTCGTGAGCTGATCGTCGCCCTCGTTATCGGGTTGGGCTTGTCGTCAGCAACTCTGGCTGCGGATCTCGCATCCACCTGGCGTGACGATGCCGCGCTGAACTCGGTCTTTTTCGTCGGCTCCAAGAATGGCTATGCCGTCGGCGCACAAGGAGCCATTTGGCGAACTTCCGATACCGGCCTTACTTGGCAACCTGTTGCCAGCGGCGTGACGAGCCAATTTAACAGCGTCTGCTTCATGACCGATCAAATTGGCTGGGTCGCCGGCAGCGAGATTTCACCATTCACGGGCCTCGATTCTGGTGTCTTGCTGTTCACCGAAAATGCAGGCGCCACGTGGCGTCGACTGGGCGATGGAAGTCTGCCGCCCATCACCTACGTCCGCTTCTTCGGACTTGAAGAAGGAGTCATTGTCGGTCGCCCTACCACGGACGTTCCCTCGGGCATCATGAAGACCAAGGACTGCGGCAAGACCTGGCAGCCGGTCAACGGATTAGCAAGCGCACCCTGGCGAGCAGCTTGCTTCGTCGAGCCCGATATGGGCTCGGTCGGGGGACCTGAAGGACGGCTATCACTCGTCGGTGGCGAGCACTTAATGATGTCCAAGCTGCCGCAGCAGGGACTGAGGACCATCCGCGCCGTCACCGTTCTACCGGACGATTCCGGTTGGCTGGCAGGCGATGGGGGACTGGTGCTACGCACCAGCAGCGGTGGCGTTGTCTGGGAAACCCCCGAGACGCTGCTTCCCGAGGAACCAATGTCTGGTTGATCGGCTCACCAGGGAGTGTCGTCTGGCATAGTGCGAACAACGGTCGCAATTGGCAGCGCTATCTGACCGGCCAAACAGCGCCGCTCAACGCCTTGCGATTCATGAACGACGCGCTCGGGGTTGCCGTTGGTGAATTCGGAGCGATCATTCGCACCGAAGACGGCGGTCGTTCGTGGCAACCGACACGTGGCAACAATCGCCGCGCAGCAATCCTGTCCCTTC
>CBIHQO010000776.1:0-3671 GCA_966211735.1 uncultured Schlesneria sp. | reverse complement strand
CAGAACGATACAGCGTCAGCGCCAGCGGCCTGACCGTTCCGGAGTCGGTGGTGGCATGTTCGTGAATGAAATCGGTGATATTTCGAGGAGGCTGCAATTTGACTCGGGCCAGCGTCAAATGTGGTTGAAATGGTCGTGTTTCTCGGACAAAGCCAAGCTGCTCGCAACGAATTGCCAATTGGTCGGCCAACTGAACCAGAGGTAGTGGATTCGCAAAGCCAGTCCAGATGATGGTTGGCCGAGACACATTCGGGAACGCACCCAAGCCGCGAAGCATTAGCTGCGAAAGTGGAACGGAACTGGCGACTTCATGGATGACTTCGCCGAGACTCGATAAGAGAGCCTCGTCCGTCTCGCCCAGAAACACCGTCGTGAGATGGAGCTGATCGGAGGGAATGACTTTTAACGGTGGCCGCATTGCCTGGAGCCGACTCAAAGCGAGTGAGATCGCTTCGGTGGGGTTGATCGGAACTGCGATAAACGTCCGCATCGCGTCGATTCAATGACGTGAGTTCAGTGAGGTCGATTTTGCCAGGCTTGTTTGAGTTCATCGAATCCGCGTAGCGGCCCGCCAGTGGACTCGGGAGTTCCACCGTTTGAGGTCTTGCCGCTGGCATTGTCAGGTCTCGGCCGATCGGCTTTCGCTTCTGGCTTTGACGAACCGTTCGGGCGATTGGCGTGCGCCGTGGCGGGTGTCGACTTGCGAGCAGTCTCGGCAACGGCTCCATCCGGAGCGATCATGGTCAGGCCAATTCGCTTGCGGTCGCGATCGACGCTGAGGACCCAGACGGTTACGACATCACCGATGGAAACGATATCTTGAGGAGACCTGACGAAGTGCGTGGCGAGTTGGCTGATGTGAATCAATGCTGAATCTTTGAGGCCGACATCGACAAAGGCTCCGAAGTCCACGACGTTGAGGACGGTCCCTTGCAACTCCATTCCAACTTCAATGTCGTCCAGCGAGAGGATGCCTTTACGAAAGACAGGCAAAGGGAGATCGGCGCGGGGGTCGCGGCCGGGACGCAGCAGCGCATCGATGATATCGGTCAGCGTGGGCAGGCCGACCGTGATCTCGCTGGCCAGTTGCGCCGGATCAATAGTCGATAGCTGGGCCCGCAGCGGTGATCGATCGGCACTCGGTCGCAACAGGTCTGGAGAGACTTGGCAGCGAGCCAGCAACAAGCGCGCGACTTCGTAGCTTTCCGGGTGAATCCAGGTATTGTCGAGCGGTTCGTCTCCATCCAACTTCAAGAAGCCAGCCGCCTGCGTAAATGTGGCGGGGCCGACTCCGGGGACATCGAGCAGTTGTTTGCGATTCTGGAAACGGCCCGTTTTCTCGCGGTATTCGACGACGCGGCGTGCGATCAGTTGATTGAAGCCGGAGACGTGCATCAACAGCGAGGGGCTGGCCGTGTTCAGATCAACACCGACAAAGTTCACACAGGATTCCACGACATCATCCAAAGCCTCTTTCAACTGTTTGGCATTCAGATCATGCTGATACATTCCCACGCCGATATGTTGCGGCTCGATCTTCACCAGTTCGCTCAGCGGGTCTTGCAGGCGTCGACCAATACTCACAGTGCCGCGGGCTGTCGCGTCGAGGTTGGCGAATTCCTGTTGGGCGACAGTGCTGGTGGAATAGATGCTGGCCCCCGCTTCGTTCACAACGATGTAGCGAACTTCGGGGCACTCGGCGGCAATCATCTCGGAGACGAGTTCTTCCGTTTCGCGACAGCCGGTTCCGTTGCCGATGCAGATGACCTGACAGTCGTGTTCGCGCAGGAAAGCGACCAGTCGGGTTCGTGCTTCAGCTTTACGTTCGGCCGATCCGACAATGCTGATCAAATCGATCCCGAGCAACGCGCCAAATTCGTCGAGAGCCGCCAGCTTGCAACCGGTACGGAACCCGGGATCGATGGCAAGGATGCGTTGATCTCGCAGGGGCGGTTGGAGGAGGAGCTGTCTGAGGTTCTGGGAAAAGACCGAGATCGCGTGCCGTTCGGCCTTCTCTGTCAAATCGCGACGGGCTTCGCGTTCCAGTGCCGGTCGAACGAATCGTTCCAAAGCATCGATGACGCAGGCAGAAAGAAACTGGCGGCAGGAATGCTTGTCGACTCGTTGTTGTTCGAAAGCAGATCGCTGTGCTTGCTCGCTATCCCAATCAAAGCTGACCCGCAACGCCTTTTGTTCTTCACCGCGATTTAATGCCAGAATTCGATGGGGTGGGATCTTGGAAACGGGTTCCGTGTATTCGAAGTAATCGCGAAACTCGGGGTGAGTCTGATCAGCGGTCTTAGATCCCACTGAGGCCAGGCGTCCGGTCTGACGAGCGACCACACGGCAACGCTCACGCAAATTCGCATCGTCCGAGATCTTCTCTGCCAGAATATCGGCGGCGCCAGCCAAGACACTTTCCACATCTACGAGTTCGAGTTCGGGGTTCACAAAAGCCGTCGCGGCATCTCGCAAGGTGGCATCGGAGACGGCCTGATTCCAGATATTCTCGGCCAGCGGTTCCAGACCTTTTTCGCGAGCAATTGTGGCTCGCGAACGGCGCTTGGGTCGAAACGGCAGATACAAGTCTTCGAGTCGTTTAAAGGAATCGGCTCGTTAAAAAACGGCTCGCAGTTCGGGGGTGAGCTTACCCTGACCATCGATCAATCGCAAAATATCGGCGGCACGTTCGGCGAGTTGCCTGAGAGCTAACACGCGTTCCTGGACCGCGCGAATCTGCTCTTCATTCAGATTGCCGGTGCGTTCCTTACGATAGCGCGTAATGAAGGGAACCGTGTTGCCTTCGTCGAGCAACTGCATCGTTTGCGCGACTTGATCAAGTCGCAGACGCAATTCGCTTGCGACACGCGCCAGATCTACAGCGGTTGTTGTTTTCGGATCCATCATCAAAAGCCGTTCCATAGCCGACTCAGCCCTACCTTGAACCAATATGGTATCGCATTTTCGGGCAGCAATGGGAAGGCAACAGCAGAGTATCTACGATGACAAATCAGTGCCGCTGTGGTCGTGGCGAATCCTCAGGAGCGGATTGCTTGTTTTCCCGTGAACTGTTTGCTGAGGGCGCGGGCTCCAGAACCCGGTCAGTAACCTTTCCTGATCGTTGCGCGTAGAATCAATCTCGTTCAGAGAAATGCGAGTCGTTCCCATAAAACAACGGGCTCGCCGACTTCAAATACTGATCCGCAAGTTTACAACGGGGATTGACGATGTCTGAATCTTCCGGACAACGATTTCGAGAAGCCATCGAAGCGGAACGACCGCTGCAGATCATGGGCGTGATCAATGCATACTGCGCTCGACTGGCTGAACGAGCGGGGTTCCGTGCGCTGTATCTATCGGGCGCCGGGGTCGCGAATGCTTCGTTTGGTTTACCCGACTTGGGAATGACGAACCTGGCCGATGTCGTTGAAGATGCGCGGCGGATCACTTCGACCACGAACCTGCCGTTGCTGGTCGACTGCGACACCGGATGGGGCAGCCCATTGACGGTTGCGCGGACAGTTCGTGAGATGTCGCGTGCGGGTGTGGCGGCGATCCATCTGGAAGATCAAGTGGATGCGAAGCGTTGTGGTCACCGACCGGGCAAGCAACTCGTCACTGCCGAGGTGATGGTCGGGCGTCTGCAGGCTGCGGTCGATGCGAGGATCGAC
>CBIHQO010000775.1:0-3674 GCA_966211735.1 uncultured Schlesneria sp. | reverse complement strand
TTCTCGGGCATCGTCCTCGAAGATAAAGTCCCTGTGGGGTCGCATGATCAATTGACCGAGTATCAGCATCGTCGACAAGAATGGCTGAATGAAACGGCCGATCTCCGTCACGAACTGCATGCGATCGAAATGGAAGCTCGCATCAAGATGGCGGGTGATCGCCGAATGAAGTTCCCTCCAGATGTGCTCGCCGCGATCGACTGCCTGCCCGAAGAGCGGACGACGATGCAGCGACAGTTGGCGTTCTGGTCGGAACGACAAATGGAATACAAAAACGACGACCTTCCCAAAAATGTCAGTGACGAGAAGAAAAGCCGACGTGAAGAACTATTGAAGTTGCTTGCCGAGGCACGCAAACATCAACCCAAGCCGCCGCGAGAAACCAGCGTCATGGCGGTCGCCGAATTGTCGACCGAGCCACCGAAGACACACCTGCTGGATTCAGGAAGCTACGACCAGCCAACTGACGAATTGCCACCGCACTACCCCGCCATCCTGCGAAAGGCGGAAACTGTGGACCCGCCGACGTTCGTCCCCCCCAGCGATCGCTCGTCCGGCCGCCGCTCTGTCCTGGCCAAGTGGCTGACTTCGGCTGACCATCCACTTACTCATCGAGTCTGGGTGAATCGCCTCTGGCAGGGACATTTCGGTCGCGGCCTGGTCGACAACGCTAACGATTTCGGGGTGCTGACCCCCGCCCCGTCGCACCTTCCTCTGCTGAACTGGCTGACCTCCGAATTTATCGCCCAAGGCTATGACACCAAGCACCTGCACCGCTTGATTGTGACGTCAGCCACGTATCGCCAAGCCAGCAATGTGCGATCTTCTGACGACGAGGCGGGTTCGAAAGCGATCGCGTCCGAGGAACAGTTGCCACAGCACATCTATGCCAGTTTCCCTCGCCAGCGTCTCTCGTCCGAACGAATCCGCGATTCGTGGCTGGCCTCGGCGGGAACCTTGAACGATACGATGTTCGGCCCCGGCGTGCGACCCGAGTTGCCGCCTAACTTTGGTGGCGCTGGAAATTGGAAACTGAGTGAACCACCCGAACGAACACGGCGTTCCGTCTACATCTATGCGAAGCGCAACCTGCCTTATCCGTTGATGGCCGCGTTCGACTTTCCCGACATGCACGAAACGTGTGGTTGTCGCACCAAAACGACGATCGCCCCCCAAGCGTTGATGTTGCTGAACAGCAGCTTGATTCTTGATGCGGCGAAGCAACTTGCGCAGCGCGCCAAGAGCGAAGCCGACTCCGCCGATCCCGATGCTCAGACAACGACCGCCTGGAAGATTGCTTTCGGTCGAGTTCCCAGCCCACGTGAACTGGAAGTGTCGCGAAAGTTCATGGCCGACCAGCAACAGACGATCGCGACTTCCGATCAGACTCGGACCGGTGAAGACGCCAATCGCGTCAAAGACTCGGATCTGGACGAGGCGTTCATCGACCTGTGCCACGCGCTCTTGAACGCGAACGAGTTCTTGTTTGTGGAATGATCTTTGAGTCGAAGCGAGCAGGCGTCACGGCTTGTCAGCAGTGGCGACGACTTGCCGCTCGCCGGACGAGCGAAAGGCGATCAGGTTCTGATTCGTCTGAATCAGCCACCCCTGTTCATCACCGATGGCGTCTAGGGCTCGCTCGCCCTTGGGCAGATTCAATCGTTGCAGGATTCGTCCGTCGTTCGCATCGCACCAGACAACGAACGAGGCCTTCTGCTGATGCGACTCCACAGAGTCGACGGGCCACGCCGCGACCGTGTCATGGCTGGCAGCGACGCGCCACTGTTCTGCTGCACTCCCGAGAAACTGTTCCCACTCACATGTGCCATATCTCAGCGAGATCCGTCGCAACAAGCCTTGGCTGGCGGCATAGGCGCTGTCGTTCGTCGCAATCACTTGCTGCGTGGGATGCTTAAAAGGGCGGCCAGCAATCCCCACGGACCAATCGGCACGCCCTGTTGTTCGATTCACGCCAGCCAATGTCATTCCATCGACGGTCAGCAATAATCGTGATCCGGCGGACCACAAATAGGGATCGATATGAGCGAACGACATGCCGCCCTGATAGCCCCAGCGGGTTCGTCCCGACTGAGTGACCTTTGATTCGATGCTTCGATCCGTATTCACCGTCACCATGGATTCGGCATCGTCGACTTCAGGCCCCCATAACCATGGCTCTGCGGAACCGGGATAGTCGGTCACTCGGCGTTCGGCGGCGATGTCCAACATCCAGGTGATCGATGGCTGCAACGTTTGCAGGACGATCTGGCGCTCTCCGCAAGCCCATTGACGCTGCAGCTTTCCTCGAGGCGGGACGAACGTCCACAGCACCTTACCGACTTGCGCGTCAATCAGGGTGATTCCCGCGAGCGGATCAAACGCTGCGACAAACTGATCACGAACGCAGAGTCGAATGGGTGGCACTTTTGAGGAGCGATCCTCCGCAATTCGATTGCCGGGCTCCATACCAGTGACTGTCCGATTTTTGTCGGACATTGCGCTCAGTGGGACTGACCAGAGTTCTTGTCCGGATTCGAGAGTGATCGCCATGAGTCGGTCCTCCATGGCGATCAACAGATGCGAATCACTGTAGGCAGACCATTGCGGACCGACGGTCCAGGATCGACTCCATCGCACGCGACCTGTCGCACGCTCGACGCAGTCCCAGCGAGAATCGGCCGATTCGCGCGGGCGCACCAGGATGCTGGCGAGTTCCAGCGACGGTGCCGGCCCCTGCGGAACGACGACAACGGCATCAGTTTCGCGATCTGCGATAACGAGTGGCGTGACCCAGCTTCGTTCGAGATGTCGAAAGGATTTCTGTTCGAGAGCGTCGTAGCGCCGATAGACTGGGCTCGCGAGTCGTTGCTGGGCCAATTCGGAGACTTTGTGCTTTGCCCCGTCAAATTCAATGTCCAGCGTCGCATATTTGCTCGACAGAAGTTGTTTCCAGGTCTCTTGTGCCGAACGCCAGTATCCTCCGGTTTCCAAGGTGCTGGCTCGGTCTGCCATGGCTGCGGCTCGATCGCCAGGCAAAACTGTTTGATTGATCAGGTGAGCTTGAATGGCCAAGGCACTATTCACCTGGCCGGCACTGCGTTCCATCGCCGCCAGATCAGGCCAGGCTTGAGCCGTCGCCTGGGCTTGCGGGTATTTTTGTAACGCCTTGCGTAGACCAACGAGATCCTTCGCTGCCAGTAGAGACGATATTTCCTCAGTGGCCCGGTGTTCCACTTCGGCAAAGACCGCTCGACCGCGATCATGGATCAAATCGGAAATTGCCTTCTCTGCGACTCTCCCGAAGGTTGAGCCCGCAGTAGAAGCGTCGCGAACACGACTGTCGTCTAAAATCTCCTGCCAATGTTCCACCGCTGCTACCGGCCGACTTCGTGCCAGTTCCGCTTTGGCCAGTTCCATCAAGATTGCCGCGACATCACCGGGCTCAACTGCCAGGTCCCGCGCCTCTGCCAGATGTTCGACAGCCACAGCGACGTGTCCCTCGGACATCGCAGTTCGCCCCGCCTGGCGCAGCAGCTCCATCAATCGCAGCTTGGATCGTGATGTTGCCGATTGATCCGCCTGATCATTGCTGCCAATTGCATCGCGCAGCGCCGCGATGGACGCACTCAGATTTCCTTGAGCAAACTCCAGGTCCGACAGTCGTCCATACAAGT
>CBIHQO010000774.1:0-3685 GCA_966211735.1 uncultured Schlesneria sp. | reverse complement strand
CCAGTTTAGCAGCGCCTCATATGCCGGCCCGTCAGCGCGGTTCAGGGCAATGATTAGCGGTGTTCCGGCGTCATCGATCAAGACGCTGTCGGCTTCGTCGATCAATGCGAAATGATGCCCTCGCTGCACGGTCTCTTCGCTGTCGTCGCTCCTCGAAGGAGGAAAACACAACGGCTTGTGCTGGGCATCCAGTTCATGCCCGGCCTTCAATCGATCTCGCAAGAAATCAAAGCCGATTTCTCGACTGGTGGCGTAGGTAATGTCCTGCAGATAGGCATGTCGCCGTGAAAGTGGTTCGCTGGATGAGACGACGCATCCCACGGTTAAGCCGAGCAATCTGTAGACCGGTGCCATCAGTTCGCAATCGCGTTCGGCAAGGTAGTCGTTGACGGTGACGACGTGGCAACCCAGTCCACGAACTGCCCGCAGGAAAACAGGCAGTGTCGCGGTCAACGTCTTGCCCTCGCCTGTCTGCATTTCTGCCAGGCCCCCTTCGAACAGGCCAATTCCTCCGATCAGTTGCGCTTCATAGTGCGGCTTGCCAAGGACACGTCGCGAGGCTTCACGTACCAGCGCATACGCGTCCGGTAACAACCGATCAAGTGGCACACTGGCCTTTGCTTGCCACCGCAATTTGTGAGCGCGACGTAGTAGTCCGTCGTCACCTTCGCGCACCAACAGATCGGATTCGGCGATAATGCGTCGTGCCAACTCGCGCCATCGAGAGACACGCGCTGCCATCGGACGCCCGCTCGATTTCGCCAGATGCCAAAGTCGTGTCAACCCATGCATAATTAAGAGGCTTAAACTGCTGTTTGGATAGCAAGCATGCGAAAATCACCACCAGAGATATCGCTGCACAAACTCGATGACATCTCCAAAGAGAACATCTCCCAATGTCGATGGACCGCAACCAATTCGAGCTCGAACTTCAGCTCCAATCGAATGAGGCGGCAACTTCTCCTCATCGAGCGCAGCGCGCGCCTCTAATACGGTCCCGGTAGTCTCCGTCGTCGCGGCACGTGTCGACAGTTGCGTTAAATAACCTGAATAGCTCGATTCGGGTTGCGTGAGCAGACGATATTCGATCGCCAATCCCCTGGTATCAGTTTTTCGCTTCAACTCTGTGACCGAATTGGCGGACACTGGATGATGCGAATCAATGGCGTTTCCGGCGGGTGTTTGACGAGGTGTCGGTTTCGCTTGTGCGTTCAAAACTCGTCCGACTCGATTTTCGGCAATCTCCAACTCTAACTGCCAGGCGCCACGATCATCCATAATCTGTAGCAGTACGTCACCCCGCTTCACAGGACGATGCATCAATAGCTGTTCAACCTGAAACGTCGTGACGACTCCTGCAATCGGGGCCTTCGCGGTGAGTTGCTCGATCCTCTCTTTGAGAATTTCGCGTTGCAGAGTTCCGCCTTCGATCTCGACCCTGGCCTCAACGGACTTACCCTGCAACTCGACAATTTGTTCTTGTTTGCCCTGTTTTTCTGCGTCGTCTCGCTGAGCAGCCAAGGATGCCAATAACTTTCGCTTCTCACGCAGCTCATTTTCCAAAGTCACTAGTTCCGTCGACAGTTCGTCATTGCGAAGCTTCAAGAGGACTTGGCCGACCTCGACGCGATCCCCTCCTGCCACAAGGAGCTCAGTGATTTCACCGTCCCAGGGAGCAAAGATCTCGCGCTGCTCAACCGGCATCAATCGCCCGGTTCCGTCGATGCGATATTCCCAGGGAACGAGCGCCAGCGCGATCGCAAATGCACCAATAGACAGCAAGATTGCGATCGCCGTTGCGAGGCGCCGCCCACGCAGCCATTCGCGAAAGCGCCCAATCGCCCGCCAGGTCGGCAACATGAAGATCGAGCTATATGCTCGAGCATTGTAGATCGCAGCCGCAATATGATCTTTTGTCGAATCTAACGATTGCTGCAGCGCGTTCGTGGGCTGGCTGCTGGCCATTTGCTCGATAATTAACGCCCCGATCGCTCGCCGCTCGACTTTCGGTACTTTGCCCAGCCCCGGCGGGGCCTCCGGCGGAACCAATCGCTCAGGCTCGATCAAAGGCACGATCATGATGAATCGAGATCCCGCCTCTTGGACAAACTCCGCCAACGGTTCCTCTAATTGAGGCGGAACTGAACCCGAGGATCCGTCGAATCGGAAGACCTCACCCGTTGCCACGACCAACTCCGCAAGTCGACGCATCAGCCGAACAAGGTTTCCTCGAGGATGAACGGATTCTTGGCCGCTGACTGCCATGATGTCGACTCGACGACCCCGGCGAACTGCAACACTGACACGATCGACATTCCACAACAGGCGCCCATCGTTCGCAACGACATTGGTGACATCATCCAGATCCAGACTTCGCTGCAGGCTGAGCACAAAATCGAATGGAGCGGGCGCAAGCAGAGTTGACCGCGGAGCAATCTCAGGCAGGATTGAAACCCCAACCGCCCGATCTAAGCTTTTCGTTTCGAGGCGCGGGGCGTCCGCCTGCATCGAGAAGATCTGCGACAGTGACAATGACTCAGCAAATAATCTCTCCAGGACATCGGCATCATCCTGAAGCGGATCGGGATCCACCAGCAGCGCGACGAGACCGGTGGGACAATTTCCCTGAAACAGCGGCAATATCAGTATCAGGGTTTCGCGTTCGTCAAAAAGTCCCGCCAATCGTAAGGAGCGAGGTTCGCCTTCCTCTAAAGTGATTGCGAACTCGTTCGGCAGGCGCTCGGCCGCGACAGGCCTGACGAAGGGATCGTGTGCGGACGAACCGCGCGCCGCAATCCGCCGCATCGAAGCTTGTTCGACTTCGTATCTCCAGAGCGCGACCCCTCGCGCGCTGAACGTTCGCATTAAATCATCGAGAATCCTCTCGAACACATCTGGTACTGGCATGGGCATTGGCGGTCCGAAGATTGAATTGATTCAGCCGGAGAGGCTTTCACAGTTCATGGCCTTCACACGAAACATCTGCGACGCAGTTCCAACTCTACAGACGGACGTTGCCTCTTCCGATCCCAGTCGATTTCACTGGTCGCGAACCAACATCAAGAGGATGCTCGCAAAAGATCGTCCGTCGTCCCCTGACCGACTGCTCCAGAGGTAACCATCGAAAACTTGTCCTGACTGTACGTCGGACTCTTCGAGAGATGGTCCGTGATCCGTTGAGACATCAGTTCCATTGCTTGCTCGCGAGTAGCCCCTTCCACGGCAATAGCCACCGGGCGTGATGTTGTCGCGAGATACACACCGCGATCCGTTTTTCGCACAGTGACTGGAATACTCATCGAATTTGTGCCGTTCTGCGATTCGGTTAGTCCAGACGGTCCTTCAACCTCGAAGTGACAGGGGGACGGGAACAGCTCCCTCAAAAATCGCTTCATGTCGTCACCAAACGCGACATCGTCGAAATTCAGGAAACGCTTGCCCTGGCATTGCTGAACGATCTCCCCATAGTCCGCGGCGTTTTCGTAGAAACCCACTTTTGAATTCTCGTCTGCCAGCTTGACGACGGGGAACTGATTGTGACGAAGCGCATGGTTGAGAATTGCCGATGGCCCCGTCAGGCCGAAAAAACGGTCTTCTGTCACGAAGTCCTGCAGATCGCAGTAAGCGTCGAAAACCCACTTCTTACGCAGATAAGTCGGGCAGTGGACTTCGAAATTCAGGCCTG
>CBIHQO010000773.1:0-3689 GCA_966211735.1 uncultured Schlesneria sp. | reverse complement strand
CCGCCGGTTTACAAAACCGGAACTCTACCGTTGAGCTACGCTAGCGAAATCTGGACCTAACTGCAATCGAGCAATATAGCAACGTCTGCGGAGATGGCAAGGGAAGCCGGGGCAGACCTGACGATCGTCAAAGTCTGGCTAATTCTTCATTCGGGAGCGCCTTAAGGGACGCGCCAACATCCGTTCTGGTTCACGGAATTCCCGCAGGCGGGACCTTGCAACCCATGAATTCGGCACGAACGGAGCAACCCGCTCGATGTCATGACGACGGCGGGCTTTGCCGGTTTCGAGCGTCAAGTCCATTTTAGCAGGGGACGATAAGACAGCAGATTCGTTGATGGCCACCGGGGACCGAGAAGATGCTGCGTTCTGCCTGCTTTGCCGCCGGCCTGTTTGTCGGACTGTGGGGACTGTCGTTTCTCGCGATTGACAAGCTGGTCATGTTCCAACCCGAGGATCGCGACCCTGGGATTCGTGGCATGCTGGCCAAGCAAGTCGTCAACAAGGAAACGCGCCCAATCATCGATCCACCCGACTGGGCTGCGTTTACGCTGCTGTCGATCGGCTCAGTGACGATGCTGTACTCGATTGCATTGCCGAAGCATCACTGAATTTTCCATTCTCATAGCCCATCTTGGTCGACAGCAGACTACTCTGGGGCTGGCAGTTCCAGATCTTCGCCCCCCAAGCATGCCATCGTGTGCATGAGCATCTGAGCTTCGCATCGCGAAACGTAGTCGGCTGGCATTCCAGTGACCGTCGCGGCATCCCACTCGACGACAAACTTTTGCGCGGGGGGCTTGCCGGAAGTTTCGATCACGCTTCCGGTCCAACCAGCAAACGAAACGTCCGGAAAATCCGGGGAAACAACTCCCGGCTTGACACGGATTCGTGCTCCTTCTCCGAGCCCTCCCGTGGCTTTCTTCTTCGCCATTGATCCGAACCCCCTAACAGTCGGCTACTGCGGTGCGATCCTCTAAGGCCAGCGCCGCCAATATCTGCCCAGCTTCACAGGAAATCAAGCGCCACGGGCGAACCTGTGGGGAAGCAGGCCTGAATGGGATCGCCAAGATAAAGAGCATGGCCGACGACAGCGACGTTTTGTCACGGTCAGAGGTGCGATCTCGCGGCCTTTATCGCGGTGGCTTCAGGCTCAATTGGCTCATGCTGAACTACGGCGCGATCAAGCCGGGGGTTGTTAAGTCAGAAAGGGAGGCACCGAGGGGTGGTGTTCTTGAGCACATAGCGTAGACCCACCGTGTCTCGCAGCTAGACGTGGAAGCGAAGAATTCCAAAGTACATGCACCCGGCGGAAAGTGAGATCCCATGACGCCTCCGACGCTATTGCTCGAGTTGGTGCTAGATCAATACAAGTTTGGGAAAGACTTCGTGCGAGAGGAGTTTCGCAGGAGAATCACGCAACGGCACCTGGAAGTTAATCTGCAGCCAGTCCTGGATGTCCATACCGACTTTGGAAAAGCCTTCAAGAATCTTTCTCGGTTTCAGGAGGAAGATGATGAAGATGGTGAGACTGAAATCACCGTCGAAGTGGTACAGGCCACTGATCTCACGGTGCCCTCTGGAAAGATAGTTGTTTGCGATCCGACCGAAAATGATAAAGGGCCATTCGAACGGATGATCCCACCCGGAAAATATCCAATCGTTCTCAGCGTGGGTAATGGTGACACTGTTGTTGCCGCCAAGCTTCAAGTCGAACCGATTGAGGCGGTCCGATGGGAACGGGCCACGTGGCTGAATAAGCAAGGACATCGATGCCGTGCCTACGGCGTGGAGACTGGGACGGGCTGCTTTGTGGACTTCGAGGCTGCAGGGCACCTCGACAACCATGGCAACATTCCACGCTTCCAGAAGCGATCTCCAAAAAATCCGCACGCCGCGCTGTGGAGTCACGGAGTGCTCGCCCCTGAGACGGGTGCAAATGTCATCACATTCGCTACCGGGGGCGACGGAGGGGTTGCCTCATATTGGGGGCTAGACAGTGGCGGAGAAGTCGTCGCCTTGGTGTCGGATGTGACCCCGCAGGTCGAGGAGAAACGAGTCCTGGTCAAATTTCCTCGAATCCTCCACACGAATCGAGGCGAGCTTCGTCACGAACTGCTCGACCGCATCGGCGTCATCATGGAAGTGATTCCCAATGCCGCAGATCAAACCCTGACAGTCGGCTTCTTTGGGCCGAAGACCGATACTGCCTGCGTCGATTTCGAGGATTCGCGAGGTCGAACCGTCACTCCGAAGCCTCAAGGGAGAAACGTGTCAGGCGGGACAGGATATCTGGAGGAGGGCAATGCCGACTTGGACTTCTCTTACCAAAAATGTGCGTTCCACCAAAAGGACGCGGAGGTGACTTTGATGGTTTACCTCACGGGAGAGAAGAGGCAGTTGTGATCGGGTGGATCGCAGACCGTTCTTCGGTCGCCGCCTTTCCCTTGGAAAAACCCGCGTTGTCTCTTGTCGATTTCGTCGATTCAAGCAGATGAGCGTCCGGCAAAAATCGCAAAAAAACCTTGTCGGCAGTGTTGTCGACAAGGCTTTTCAAGTGGAGCGGAGGGGAGTCGAACCCCCGACCTCTGCATTGCGAACGCAGCGCTCTCCCAACTGAGCTACCGCCCCATGTTTGGTATCTGAAGCCGATTCCGAGTCGGCGGCGGCATTCTAAGCAGCGATCCACAAGGGAATCAACTCGCCGCGATGTCATGCCTCGGATTTCGATAACAACCCGTTCAAGGGAATTCGCTTGTCGGCAGAGTTTGACACGGGATGACGCGAAAGGCTCGCGGGGAACCTTGCTTTTTATGGAACGCCATTCCACGATGCTGTGATGAGCATTCAATGGGCACCACTGCTTCCAATTATCGACGCGCATCAGCGATTCGTCATTTCCAGCCACGTTCGTCCCGATGCTGATGCCATCGGGTCCGAAATCGGGTTGGCCAGCCTGCTACGTTCACTCGGCAAGAGCGTGCAGATTATCAATCATTCGCCCACGCCGGCCAATCTGTTTTTTCTTGACCCCGCGAAGGATGTCAAGCAGTTGGGGGTGACGGCAACCATCGCGGATATCGTCGCGGCGGAAGTCCATTTCATCGTCGATACCAGTTCCTGGATCCAGCTCAATGATGTGGGCAAGGCGATGCGGGAATCGTCTGCGCTGCGAGTTGTGATCGATCACCATGTGAGCGCGGATGATCTGGGGGCAACCGAATTCAAAGATGTGAAGTGCGAAGCGACAGGCTCGCTGATTTTTGATCTCGCTCAGTTCCTCAAGATCGACCTCCCTGCGGAGGCGGCGACCGCCTTGTTTGCAGCGATCGCGACCGACACGGGTTGGTTCCGTTTTTCGGCCGTGACCAGTCAGACCATGATGCGAATCGCACGATTAATGGAATATGGGGCCGTCCCTGCCGCCATCTTCCGCGAACTGTAAGAGCGAGCGTCAATTGCTCGCATGCATCTGGTGGGCCGGGCGTTGTCTCGCATGGTGCTCGATTGCGACGGCGCGTTGGCCTACGTTTCAATCCCCTGGTCGGACTTTGAAGAAACGGGTGCGGTTTCGTCCGACACCGAAGACCTGGTAAATGAGTGTTTGAAGATCACCGGAACTTGTGGGGCCTTCATCGCGATTGAAATGCAGAGCAAGCAGGTGAAAGTCAGCTTCCGCAGCCGCACAA
>CBIHQO010000772.1:0-3693 GCA_966211735.1 uncultured Schlesneria sp. | reverse complement strand
ATCGACCGCAGTCCCAAAGTGATTCCGCCAGCAGGCGACGAGTTTCCAGATCATCAGGCCGCTGTCGAACGGCCTCATTCAGCAGCAGATCTGCCTGATCCGGATAGCCATCTTTTTTTGCATTCCGTGCCTGCTGGCACAGGGAATCGCAGGCGGCGCGTCGTTCAGCAACTTGTCGACGGATCGCCGAACATCCGAATAACGTCACACCCACCAGCAATAGCATCCCCCACCGCCCGCATTTTGCGGCGCATCGGCATCGCGCAACGATGAGGTGTGATGCACGCATCCTGGAAGCCAAAACGGACGAATTGCGGTTGGGAAAGGGTTCGGAAAATATCAACTTGGGTCGATCTCGGCTAGACGAGTCTGAAGGCAATCAACTGTTCTTTTCTTCAGTTCCAAGCTGGTTTTTCAGCGCACTTACGGATGATCGGCCTCGAATAGGTGGCTGCGTGAGCAGAATCGCGGCCACACCCGCCGCCCTGATGCTGGCTGACTAAAGTGTAACCATGGATCGGCCGACAGCGGCGAGAAATGCCGAATGGTGGTTGGTCGGCGAAAGAGCAAGGCGACGGGCTAGAAGCCCATCCCACGAAGAATTAGCTCAGGATGCTTCGCACCACGTTCCCATGGACATCCGTCAACCGGAAGTCTCGTCCCTGGAAACGATAGGTCAGTCTGGTGTGATCGACTCCCAACTGATGCAGGATTGTGGCCTGCAAGTCGTGGACGTGAACGGGATCGCGAACAATGTTGTACGAGTAATCATCCGTCTCGCCATGGACCGTTCCTGGCTTGATCCCGCCCCCCGCCATCCACAGCGAGAAACAACGCGGATGGTGGTCGCGGCCGTAGCTGGTGTCGGTAATCGCTCCCTGGCAATAGACCGTGCGACCAAATTCGCCACCCCAAACGACCAGCGTGTCGTCCAGAAGCCCCCGTTGCTTCAAGTCCATGACCAGCGCCGCAGACGCTTGATCGGTCTCTTTGCATTGCTGGACCATGCGGTCGGGCAAACCACCGTGGTGATCCCAGTCTCGATGGTAGAGTTGAATGAACCGGACGCCGCGCTCGACCAGTCGCCGTGCCAACAGACAATTGGCCGCATAAGTACCGGGCCTCTTGGAGTCTTCGCCGTACATCTCAAATGTCTGCGCGGTTTCCTGGGACAAGTCCATCAATTCGGGAACGGATGTCTGCATCCGGAAAGCGAGCTCATATTGGGCGATTCGAGCCTGGATCTCGGGGTCGCAGACTTCGGCTAATTGCAACGCATTGAGTTGAGCTAAACCGTCCAGCATTTCGCGTCGCCCCGCGCGATCGATCCCTTGCGGATCAGACAGATACAGCACCGGGTCGCCGACGCCGCGCAGTTTCACCCCTTGATGTTGAGACGGTAGAAAGCCGCTGCCCCATAACCGAGCCAGCAGCCCCTGTCCCTTCGTGTTTGATTTGGAGATCATGACGACGAACGCGGGCAGATCTTCGTTGGTCGTTCCCAAGCCATAGTCCACCCACGCCCCAAAGCTGGGTCGCCCCGGTTGCTGGCTGCCTGTCTGAATGAAGGTAATGGCCGGATCGTGATTGATGGCCTCGGTATGCATCGATCGGATCAGACAGATGTCGTCCGCGATCTTTGCCGTATGCGGCAGCATTTCGCTGAGCCACATTCCCGATTGACCGTGTTGAGCGAACTTAAACTTCGACGCGGCAATGGGAAAGTTCTTTTGACCGGAGGTCATCCCCGTCAATCGCTGGCCCATCCGAATCGAATCCGGAAGCTCCTGTTTGTGAAACTCCTGCAGGCGAGGTTTGTAGTCGAACAGGTCCATCTGGGACGGAGCACCCGACTGAAACATCCAGATGACTCGTTTCGCCTTCGCCACGGCTTGAGGCAGCGGTACTTCTAACCCGGCGGCAGACTCGCGCCCCAGCAGCGATGCCAGCGCCACGGCACCCATTCCGGTTGCTGATCGTTCAAGGAAAGTTCGGCGATGCAGCTGCTGTTGGATTGGGTTCATTGCGTATTGTGGCTCGAGCAACTTCGGTGGATTGTCAGGCACCTATCATCGATCAAACATGGCTGACATGTCTAGCTCCGCCTCGATGAAACTGACAACTTGGTGTCACCCGGGACTTGGAATGAGGACCCCGGCACGTGACAATTCCCCAACTGAATCGTTGCCTGAATCAAATTGCTGGAGGTGCCGCAAATCTTTTCCGCTTATTTAGAAGCGTTTGCCGAGTGTGAAGCACTGCGGGATCGAGTCCTGGCCGTTCTGAACAGTCTACCAGATCCAGTCCAGCGTGATTTTCTGGACGATCCTCGCTTTCGAATCACTCTGGAGAACTATGTTCCCGGCGAAGGGTGGTCACTGTGGATGGCCAGCCCCGGTCCAGTTGGCAGCGGCAGTCGCTGCGTCGTCCTGCGGCCGAAACTGGCGACTTGCAGCGAAGCATTCGCGTTTTATGTGATCGCTCACGAGTTCGCGCATGCATTTCTACGGAACGGCGGTTGGGGCGACATCACCGACATCGAAGAAGCGGCCGATGCACTCGCCGCCAGTTGGGGGTTTCGCCGGACTCCGTACAACTAGAGTGCGTTTCCGTAGGCCCAGGGGACAACGATGTGACGCATATTCCTGCTTCCAAGTACGAGAGACGTGCCACTGCTTGGCCGCTTCGGACAACCAGTGCCGATGCCATTTGCCTGTGAAGTTCCTCCGCCTGCAGGTGGCATCGCGTCCAAAACTTGTGAAAGCGGTGACAGAAGTCGCTTCATTCCGGTCGATGATGGCAATCGCACTGGTTGTCCGAAGCGGCCAACCAGTGGCACGCCCGCCTTTAATTCACAGCTTGAAACGCTTCACAGTGTTGCCCAAGGGGCCGCCCGTGGCCGCTCGACTACGCAAGGATCCCTCGAACCACATCGCCGTGGATATCGGTCAGGCGATATTGGCGTCCCTGATATCGGAACGTCAGTTTCGTGTGATCGATGCCACAAAGATGCAGGATCGTCGCCTGCATATCGTGGACGTGCACCGGGTCGGCAGTGATGTTCCAACCGAAATCATCAGTTGAACCATGCACCGCGCCGCGTTTCGCTCCGCCACCCGCCAGCCACCAACTGAACGCTTTGCCAAAATGGTCACGGCCTTTCGGGTTCGCGGGATCACCTTGTCCGAATGGCGTTCGTCCAAATTCACCGGCCCAGATGACCAGCGTATCGTCCAGCATGCCGCGCTCTTTCAGGTCCTTCACGAGTGCCGCCGATGGCCCTTCCGTGTCCTTGCACTGCTGTTCAAGTTGCGTGAACAGATTGCCATGCTGATCCCACCCGGAATGCATGAGCTGCACAAACCGAACGCCCCGTTCGAGTAGCCTGCGAGCGATCAGGCAATTGTTCGCATAGGTTCCTTTCACAAGCACATCTTCCCCGTACCGATCGAGGGTTGCTTTCGTCTCGCCCGAGAAATCGACGAGGTCCGGAACACTGGTTTGCATCCGAAATGCCATCTCATATTGAGCGATCCGCGTATCAATTTCCGGATCACCGTACTCGGCAAGGTGCGCCGTATTCATGGCGGCGATATCGTCCAACAGGACGCGACGGGCCTCGCGGCTGACTCCAGGCGGATTCGCCAAGTAAGGCACCAGGTCGCCCGTATTGCGGAAGCGGACCCCCTGGTA
>CBIHQO010000771.1:0-3698 GCA_966211735.1 uncultured Schlesneria sp. | reverse complement strand
TTAGCCAGGGTGAAGGCCCTGGAACCAATCACCCTTATAATCTCTTGAGGCCTGAAGGGCCGGCAGTTCAATCTCCCATCGCAATGATCGCGTCAACCATTGCCACGTAGTCGCGCGTCTCTGGATACTTCCGCTGGTATGCTCCGACGAAAGAGTTGCGGAAAAATGTCAAGCTGAAGTCATCTCGCCAGATGCCGCTTGGCACGTTGTGAAACGCATCTGCCAAGTCCCCAGCCTGCTGCGATTTGCCAGCCCATCCTAGCATCCGCAATTCAAGTAACGCCTCAAACATCATCTCACACAGCTTCTGCCGCTGGGCATTCGTCAGAACTTTGCCGTCGGAGTTCATGGAAGTCTCGAAGGAAATCGCGGAACCACGTGGTTCGCGGCACGGATGCGTTGCCGAGCCTCCAACGTAACCAGAGCAGTTCCACCTGCGACGCGATGATGCCTCGGACGAACGAATTTGGGTAACGAGGCCCGGCAAGAGCGGGGAGGTATCCGACGAAGGAACTTAGACCTAGGCGCCGAAGACCAACCCGAACCGCCCGTCCGTCGCGTCCTACGCGGGAGGGGCGACCAGTTCCTGGTCGTAGCGTTTCTGGAGCACCTGCAGCGCCGCGG
Organism: uncultured Schlesneria sp.; assembly: GCA_966211735.1. Classification (GTDB taxonomy): domain Bacteria; phylum Planctomycetota; class Planctomycetia; order Planctomycetales; family Planctomycetaceae; genus Schlesneria. The sequence goes on along the minus strand of CBIHQO010000771.1, from coordinate 3,074 downwards.
TGTCCAGCGTCGGTGCCGCGAACAAACGCTCTAGCTCCCGGAAGTACTCGGGCTGATTGCCCGACGGCGTGAACAGGATCGTCACCCGCGCCCGCGCCGGGCCACGGTTCGAGAAGCCGTGGTGGACGCCGCGAGGGATAAACGCCACCGACCCGGCAGGCCGCAAAAATGTCTCGCCCGATACGATAAACTCGATCTCGCCCTCAACAACATAGATCGTCTCGTCCATGTTGTGGTGAACATGGTAGTCGATCGTGGCGAGCCCAAGAGCCAACTCGTACATCTCAAACGCACCACCCGTTTGAGGCCCCAGCACTCGAGCGGTGATGGCAAACGGGCCCGCATGAAACTTCTCACCCTCGGTCGGTGACAGAACGGACGGCTGCGAACCGGACATGGAATAATCCTTTCAATGGAACACGGCCCGCGACGATCAACGCCACAACAATCGGAACTGTTGCCTCTCGCGCCGCCAACCGTCGAAGCGAACTTGCCTGCGACTGATGACCGGCTTCCGATCAACGCGCCAATACATTGAGCCGCCAGCAACCGCGAGTCAAGTTCACCAGTTTGATATCGCCAGGCGTCTCGCGCAGCAGTGCAGCGAAGCGGCTGTCGCGACGATACTGCATGTTAGGGACAACCGCGTTGGACGCAGCGGTGCAATGCCGCCAGTTCGTCCTCGGTTTGCGAGGTATTCACGTGATCCACCCACTGGGGCCGGCCCGGAGTCGGCCAAGCTGTCAGTAACGATTTCCGTGCAGGATTTCCCGTCAGCCAGCGGGACAGGCTGCTCCAACGCCACTGATCGGCCTGAGCCACGAGGTTGACCCGCAGGGCATTCGGCTCGACATCACGGCAGATGGTGTAAAAGTGCTCATCCTCCTGAACGGGAAACGACTGGAAACGCCCCTGGTAGACATGTCCGGCACCGGCGGTGTGACGATGAGCATGCCAGCGCTGCGTATGAGTCAAGGTGAGCCAGCCAACAAAGTCTGACAATTCCCCCTCGGCTTGAGGCCACACCACGAGGTGCCAATGACTCGGCATCACACAATAGGCCAGCAGCCGCGTCTTGGTGCGTTCGACGGCCTCGGCCAGCACACGCTCAAACGCCCCGTAATCCTCATCCTTCTCAAAGATCGTCAGCCCCGCGTTTCCAAAACGGAACTTCCTGATTCGGAACGTCGGATGTATCTCGACTTTCCCACGAAAGTGAACTCTCCGATGAGACAATCGACTGCGTCACCTTCCACCAACTGTAGCAGTTGACGGAATCTGTCATCGTCGAACTGCGTATCCAAGCCCGTAGATCGCACAAGCCAACAGCAACGTCACCCATCCCGTCTTTCGACGCCACCCGTGAAAGAAGCTGCACATGATGAGGCTACTCTACGATTCGCGAGCGAGGTGTATAATGGCCTGTGCGGCGACGCGATCAAATCAAGCATCTCGCGATGGTGTTGCTACGTCGCGCACTCTCAAATCATGATGTTTGTGTCCACGGTGACAATCATCTCCCCTTCTCGGAATCGTAGACCAATGTCCAAGAAGCGGTTTCCCAGGCACATAATCGTCCAGCGACAGTCGAGGCAATCAGCACACTGCCGTCCGGCGAGAAGTCGAGGCCAGCGATGGTGTATTTTGCATAGAAGGTTTGCAGACCCTGGGGATCATTCGTCCGCAAGCCGACGGGAATCTCGGGGTCCTTGTCAAACGGTGGAAGAAATGTCCATTCCTTGTCAGAGAATCGCGCAAACCCAACGCGGAATATCAGTGGACATTTGTCGACGGTGCAGGCAGCGACGATGTCCTTTTGGGGATGAATTGCTTGACGACTGGCTCCTTGTAAAGCTGTGTAACCATATACCGGGAGACTTGAATCCGGTACCACCATCGCTTCAGGTGAGTCTCTGGGCCTGAGCACCAGCCACTCCTTCCTGCCTTCACGATAGCGAACATTCAAGTGCCCAGTCGGGAACGGTCGCCGCTGCAGGACTTTGCCGGTCTTCGTATCGATCGTCACAAAGTCTGCACGGTAGTTCGGAGCAGTACCGCAAACGGAACGCAGAAATGTCGTCCCATCGGCCAATTGCCCTCCGGTATCGATCCAGTCCCCTCCCACAGAGAGAGACTCTCCTTGGACTGGAGGGCGGGTGCCCTGAAGCGACCAAACGGTGAGTCGCAACGGACCAGAACTTTCGGTGTCATCAATCGGCTTTTCGTTCGACAACGTCGTCCCCGACGTAATGAACTCCGAATCACTGATCCAAAAAGCGTTCGTATCACCCTGACTTCCAGCGAGTTCGATCGATCGATCTTTCAGATTCAGCAGCCTGGCGGGCGAGTGGACGTTAACGGCCGGCATCAAGATCCGCGATTTGTCGGAATTCAGTGAGGGGAGAGACCGAATCCCCGGATCATTGAACGGAATGAGAACGGTCTCAGCGCGCTTGGTCAGATCAAATTCTAAAAGTCCTTTCCCACGGTCAACGACTGCAAAGCTCGTGTTGGAAGCGGCAATCACCGCAGCGACAGATCGCGGTGCCTCCTGTCCCAGGCCAGGGTGACAGGAGGAAAGAATAGCACAGAATATCGCGTGCAGTAACGGTCGCTGTGCCCACATCGAGATGGCAAAAGATAATCGGCGAACCATCAGCATTCTCCCTTAGCACTGCGATCTTTTTTGAATCGGCCCATCAATTGATAGGTACTCCAGGGCCGCCCAGTTGAAAGTCAGATCCCAACAGACCTGGCGTGGCTACTTGCGGTGGCCCGATATTATCAATGTTATTGGTTGTTATGAGCTCATCTCGCGTGGCGTTGATAGTCACTCCAGCCGCTTTCGCCACATCAAGTGCCCATTGTGTGCAGTTCAAACCATAGATATCGTAAACCGGTGGTGTTGCCGTATCGGCGGCGATCTTTGCCTTTGCCGCGGCCATTCCAGCGGCAGTGATTGGGTATGCCTTTCCGATATTGAATTCCGTGTAGTCAGTCTCGATTGTCCCTGCTGCTGGGGCAGGGCCAGCGCTCACTAAGTAGTCTTTCCTGTAAGGACTTGGAGCAGGAAG
>CBIHQO010000770.1:0-3701 GCA_966211735.1 uncultured Schlesneria sp. | reverse complement strand
GAACTACTGCCCGAGATTTTGGGGCAACAGCCTGGTACTCGGTTCACGTTGATGGAAGCACCGCGCCTGCGTTGGGACCGATTGCCTGGAGGGCCGGGGTTACTGGAGCGAATTGCTCGTTGGCGCGGGGCCACGACGGAATCCGTCGTCGGAGACGCAGCCCCATTTTACCTTCCGTATGTCGAAGAGGCGCTTCGGAACGAGTCGGCTTTGAAGGTGGTCTGCCTGGAACTGCCCGCGGATGAAGTCGTTGCGGGATATTGCACGACGCTCAACAAGTCGCCGCGGACGCCTGTCGACCACTGGATGCGCACGCCGCGGCCTGGATTCGAACATGATCCGCGCATGTCGCATACGTTTCCGCACTATGACGAAACGACGCGCGAAGCGGGCCTTCGAAGGTACTGCCAGGAATATGCCCAGCGGGCTCGGGAGTTGGCGAGGCAGTTTCCAGACCGGTTCAGGATTGTCGACACTCACAGCCTGAAGGCCGAAGCTGGCGTTCGAGAACTGCTCACCTTCCTCGGGTACCTTCATCAAGAGCAAGTCATCGTGTTGGCCAAGCCGCCGACCATGGAGCTGATCGGTGATAGCGGTCCGCCACCGCACCCCTTTGATCCGCAAGATCCTCGCAGGTGCGTCGTGCTGGTGCCCTACTTGGGGTACATCCATCAGGAGTGCGATCAGTCTCTGAAGGAACTGGAACGCCGCGGCTATCAGGTGCGGCGCGAGTCGGGTCACTCCGCCATCGATCAGGGACGCAATCAAATGGCGACCGATGCGCTCGTCGACGGTTTCGAGGAGACAATGTGGATCGACTCGGATGTGGGGTTCAATCCCGAAGACATCGAACTGTTACGTCAGCATCAACGACCAATTGTGTCGGGCATCTATCCGCAAAAGGGGAAGCGGGCGTTGGCGAGTCACATGCTGCCGGGAACCTCTTTCGTCACGTTCGGGAAAGGAGGCGGCCTTGTTGAATTGCTGTACGCCGCCACCGGCTTCCTGCTGGTCCGTCGTGAAGTCTACTTGAAGATGCAGGCCAAGTTGTCGCTTCCGGTCTGCAACGAAAGGTTTGGAAGACCAACGATTCCCTTTTTCGAGCCCATGGTCCAGCCGATCGAGGACGGTTATTGGTACCTGGGCGAGGACTATGCCTTCAGCCATCGTGCGAAGGCGTGTGGCTTCTCCGTTTTCGCCGACACCCGCATCCGTTTGTGGCATGTCGGAAACTATCGCTACGGTTGGGAAGAAGCGGGCTTTGATCATCCAAGATTCGAGAGCTTTACGTTGAACTTCCGTAGTGACGGATCCCAGGCTTCTCTTCCTCCAACTGATGTCAACGGCCAATCCCATCGCACCCTCACTGATAAATGACAACCAGAAACACCGTCGCCTCACTCTTGCCAAGGTTTTCAATCGCGTGCGAGACATCGGCGCGGTAGGTCGTGGAATCGCCCTTGTTGAGTTCCGCGGAATCGTTCGCCGACTGGATGCGTACGCGACCTTGTTCGACAGTGAGGAACTCTCGCGTTCCCTGGAAATGAGGTGCGCTGCGCAGGACTCCACCGGCCTTGAGTCGGACCTGATAGAACTCCACATCTTTCTCGAGATTCAAAGGGGACAATGTCCGGATCTCGACGTGTTCGTCCGAGCGATACAGATGTTCGCGATCATCGGCTCGAATAACATGGATCGAAGTCGAGGCCGCGGGGATCTCGACGAACTCGGCCAGCGACATGCCGAACGCCTGAGCGATCTTGCACGTGACGGCCAAGGTCGGATTCGCCTGATTGCGTTCGATCTGGCTGAGCATCGAGCGACTGACGCCGGATGCCGTAGCCAACTGCTCCAGCGACCAGACGCGTTGCTGTCGCATCTGCTTCACACGCTGTGAAATCTGGCCGCTGATTGGATCAACGGGATCGGCGACTTTCGCGGTCGATGTGGGCTTTTTCCCGGGCATTACGGATTTCCACGATAATGGATTTCTTGTCTTGCAAACAAAACGAGCTCCGTCTAGCATACCGCACATGCGATCCAAGATACAGGATGTGCAGATCGATTCATCGCATTCGTTTAACCGCGTGGGCGTCGCCCCGTGCGGGTCTTCGAGTGAGCTTGAGTCGACGTTGGCGGTCATACGACAAAAGGTATCTCCAGTCCCATTCGACTCGTTCGTGATAGGATGATCGCGATTTACGTGTAAGTTTTGGTGAGCGACCAACGGGAGCGGCCGTGTCCGCGTCCGAGCGGTAGCTCGATTTGGGTTGAGGGCTCCGCCCTCATAAGGAGTCGGCTCGTGAAAGCACTGGTCAAGCGAGAAGCGGCGGTTGGACTCTGGCTCGAAGATATTCCCGAGCCGACGATTGGCATCAACGATGTCCTGATCAAGATCCTCAAGACCGGGATCTGCGGCACGGATGTCCATATCTATAAGTGGGACGCGTGGGCTCAAAAGACAATCCCCGTTCCGATGGCCGTCGGTCATGAATTTGTCGGCGAGGTCGTCGAGGTCGGTTCGAACGTAACCGACTTCCATCCCGGCGAGATCGTCAGCGGCGAGGGCCACGTCGTCTGTGGCACCTGTCGCAATTGCCTGGCTGGTCGACGTCACTTGTGTGCTCATACCAAAGGGGTCGGGGTCAACCGCCCGGGTGCCTTCGCCGAGTATCTGTCGCTGCCCATGACCAACGTCTGGCATCACGCTCCCGACATCGATCAGGAAGTCGCCTCGATCTTCGATCCGTTCGGCAACGCGGTGCATACGGCTCTCAGCTTTGATGTCCTGGGCGAAGATGTTCTGATCACCGGAGCCGGGCCGATTGGCGTGATGGCCGCGGCGATCGTGCGGCATGCGGGGGCTCGACACGTCGTTGTCACCGATCTGAATCCCTATCGTCTCGCACTGGCCAAGAAGTTGGGGGCCACTGTTGCGGTTGATCCTCGTGAAACGTCGCTGGAAGAAGTCCAGAAGAAGCTTGGAATGAGAGAAGGCTTCGATGTCGGCTTGGAAATGTCGGGGAATCCGTCCGCTTTCAACAGCTTGATTTCGAATATGGCTCACGGCGGCAAGATTGCGATGCTGGGGATCCCTGAAAAAGAGATTGCCATCGACTGGAATATCGTCGTCTTCAACATGCTGACCATCAAGGGAATTTATGGTCGTGAAATGTACGAAACGTGGTACAAAATGACCGTGATGCTGCAGAGTGGCCTGGACATCAAACCGGTGATCACGCATCGCTTTCACTACACCGACTTCCAGAAGGGTTTCGACGCGATGCTGTCGGGTCAATGTGGTAAGGTCGTATTGGACTGGGCTTGAAGTCGATAATGGTGGCCCACGGAATAGACTGACTTCACGAAAGAATCGATCATGCTCGATGCCGACTATCAACCGAAGCGACCTCGCGCCGCGGCCGTGCTGTCGCTGATTGGGAACACGCCCCTGGTCCCTCTGGTTTTCCAGAGCGAAGGGATCACGATCTATGCCAAGTGCGAGTTCCTCAATCCCAGCGGCAGCATCAAGGATCGGCTGGCCAAGACGGTGCTGGTGGACGCGGAACGCCGCAACCTGCTGACGCCGGATTCCGTGATCCTGGAATGTTCCAGCGGGAACACCGGCATCGCACTGTCGATGCTTGGGGCCGCAATGGGTTACCGGGTGACCATTCTGATGTCGCAAGGGGCGAGCGTCG
>CBIHQO010000769.1:0-3711 GCA_966211735.1 uncultured Schlesneria sp. | reverse complement strand
GTTCGGTGGGCGAGATTAGTCCACATATTCTTCCTTCGCATCAACGATTCGCCAGCGATTGAATTTGGTCGACCACGAGGGAAGCGGCATCCGGAACGGCCAAGTGTCGCGCCGCATCGCTCATTCGGTGGCGAAGCGATCCATCGGCCAGTAGCACACGCAACTGCGCGGCTAGCCTTTGAGCGGTATCTTCTATCGTGGCACCATGCTCGACGACGATAGCTGCTCCACGGATCTGCAATGAATTTGCATTGCCTCGCTGGTGGTCATCTGCCGCATGACGATAGGGGAGCAACACCATCGGCAGTCCACAGCACGTCAGTTCAGCGATCGTCGTCGCGCCGGCGCGAGAGATGACAAGTGACGCTGCCCGATAGCGTGCTGCCATGTCATCGAAAAAAGGTTGAACCTCCGCATCAACGGATTGCTGTTGATAAGCGAGACGCACCGCGTCCGCCAGGCGTGGACCCGTTTGATGCACGATTCGCCAGCCAACGAGTTGTTCACCGATTTGCCCAACCGCCGACACGACCGCTTCATTGAGCGTGTCCGCACCTTGGCTGCCACCGAGGACCAGCATCTCCATTCGCGGTGCGGCAAGCTGTCGAACCTCATGAGCCAGTTGCGAGATTTCCTGACGTACCGGGTTGCCAGTCAATTCCACTCGCTTCGCAGTGGGCAACCGATCCGTCGCCTCCGCAAAAGATGTGCAGACCACGGCGGCCGATGATGCCAACCAGCGAGTCGTTCGACCCGGGATGACGTTCTGTTCGAGCAGCACGATGGGAACACGTGCGCGCGCGGCCGCCCAGACGACAGGCGCACTGGCGTAGCCTCCCAAGCCAATGACAATCGTCGGCGATGTCTCTCGAATCAGCGCTTTGGCTGCTCGCCACGCTCGCCAGTTACGAAAGACAAACCGCAGCGGACGGCGCTTCAAGGCGGTGAGCGATTCGACGGGAAGCGGCCGATGCTCAAGCTGATAGCGCGCCAGAATCGACGATTCCAGATCCTTCTCCGAGCCAATGAACACCACTCGGCAGTCGGGGTCTCGTCGCAACAATTCGAGCGCGACCGCGATTCCGGGAAACAAATGTCCCCCGGTGCCACCCCCTGCGAAGAGATAAGTCCGTTTTGTTGCCATCCGTGAATTCGTCTGTGTCAGAGAATGCTGTCCGTGGACACGAGAAAGCATGCCAAACGAAAAAGCCTTGTCCACAGAAGTTGCGGACAAGGCTCGCGAGGGTGGCTAACCGGATTCGAACCGGCGACATCCAGAACCACAATCTGGCGCTCTAACCAACTGAGCTATAGCCACCGTAAGGTGATGGGGCGATTTTAGCGAGAAGGATCGTAGTTGCAAGTGAGGACCGACCCGCCGCTCGCCTCGAAGCGGTTGTCAGCCCCGTTCGCTCTTCGATTCGTCATTTGTGACGGAAAAATTGAGCGATTCGACGGAAGATCCTGTTCGCAGTGCCAAGCCTGCTCAGACTTTACGAATGGCGTCCGCGAAAACGTGAAAAGTCCAGTCCCGGAATCAGCGAATTTGAATTGCCGTGGCCTTTCGCTGCCAGTCGCCGCGATGGCAGCATTCCATCATCCAGAAAGGCTTGTTCGGGGATGCTGCCCAGCATCGATTGAATCAGTCCGTCAAACCCGGGGGAGTCCAGCATCACATTGGGAAGTTGGCCGAGCAACGACAGCCGGACTCCGGCAGCGACCAATAATTCTACGGGTCGCGACGTCTCATCTGATTCAGCCGCTTCCTCGGCGAAGTCTTTGGCGCGATCGACATCGAACGCGAATTGGAAGACATCTTCAGAACCGCAAATGTTGCCGATCAGCATGTCCGTCCAGCGGTCGCACCGTCGCCGCAACCGATCGAGGTCAGCTCCCCAGGAACCCGACTCTTCCTGCTTCAGCAACTGGGTCAGCAATCGATGTCGAATCTGCATCAACCCGGTGACGGCATTCGAGGCAATCCGAGTCAGATCCTGTTTCCCAGTTTGTCGATCGATACTGGCGAGAATCGTCGCCCAGACTCGCGTCACCAATTCGGTTGCGAAGAGCTGTGCTGCGACTTCTTCAAAACGCGACTTAGAATCGGCTGTGACAGAAGGCTCACTGTTCAGAAATTCGTCCCACGTCTGCTGCAGTTGCTTCGTGGATTGCCAAAACTGTCGTAGTGCCAGTGGCGAAGGTTCATATTGATTTTGGATCGAGTGCTGTCCGACTCGCGAAAGCAACCAGGCAATTTCTGCAAGTGATTTAACAGTGAGACCCTGTTCAACGGCTGGCATCACGACCTCTAAGTTCAAAGGCAATTTCGACATGGTCTTCGGTCGCAGCAGAGTCTCGTCTCCGCTGATGATTTACAACCGACTGGCATTCACTGTTGGCAAACTGAATGCCGCGGCTGCGAAGTCGCCGAAATCGTCCAGATCCGAACAATTCGTTCTGTTTCAAAGTCCAAGTGTCAATTTTCTCGAACAGCTCATGTTGCCCGATGGCAACGTGACACCGTGGTGGCATGCAAATCGGCATCATGACTCAATAACTGATCGCATCCCGCTACATGATCATTTGGCATCTGGAATTGGAGCGGGCGTGATGGCCGCTTTGGCTTCGGCGGCCGTCAGATCTCGAATCTGGATGTCCTTCAATCCCGCCGTTGTGGAAAAGCAAGAGATCCCCAGGGGCTTGGACAGTTCTACTTCGGGGCGAATCGAAATCTTGCGGCCCTTGGTCTCCACTCCGACCACTTGTTTGTCATCGATCCAACCCATCAGGCCGTTCTCGTTGACGCGCAGCCGGATCTTGTACCAGCGTCCTCGGTCGAATGACGCGTAACGAGCCGTTTCGTTGTTGGCGGCATCCAGTCCATCAAGGCTCGAGATCCCCACGACCCCGCCGCCCCAACCCCCGACGATAAAGCTGCAGGGGTCGTCTTTCACCGGGAAGGTCAAGCCGCAGAAAAAGTCGCCTCCGTCGATCCGCTGAGCAGAGAGCGAAATCTCATAGTTGATCTTGGGTAGCTCGCCACCTTCCCAGGCGATGCCCGTCATTTCCGAACCTTGCTTCATAATGATGGCGCCTTCCTTCACCTCGACATCACCTTCACCCCCGAATTGCGAACTCTTCCAGTTCTTTAACGTCTTGCCATCGAACAAGGATTTCCACTTTTGCGGGGCCACCTTTTGTGCAGGCTCTTCGGAATGGACAGTCGGCGTCCACTGCACCGTTGCGGCATAACACGCCAGTCCCAGGCAACCGAGCCAAAGAATATTGGATTTCGACGAGCCAGGTTTGCCCGCGGCGTTACGGCTAGAGAAGCTTGTCATCTGCATAATGGCACCTCAGCTTGAGTGTTGGAATGAGTCAGATGTGGCAGACCGAACGCGATGTTGACAATTGGCAACGTCAAAACGGTCAATTTCGCTTCCAAGGATTACGTTTCACCACATCTCGTTCAAGTCGGTGCGATGCGAATTGAAGGTAACAACGCTTCCTTGGCGCAACATTGGAGCTGCAAACGAGAGTTTAGCGAATGGCGGCAGCGTCGTCCTACCTCAGCTACTAGAGTTCTATCCACCGCGATCAGGATGCGGTCCACTAGCGAGGAGTGGTCTGACGCAGCAGTTGAAACGACGGAGAACATCGCGTCGTTAGGTTCGTCATTGTTATCGAATTTCAATCGCCTACAACTATGTC
>CBIHQO010000768.1:0-3713 GCA_966211735.1 uncultured Schlesneria sp. | reverse complement strand
CTTCCGGCCGACAAAACTTCGGCAGCCAATCGAAATGCACCCATTTGCAATCCGTCCCGCCAATAATCCATTTCGGACGGGAAATCCGTCCTACGGAAATCTCACGATCAGAACTCGCCGACGATTTCAGAACCAGCCACTGTTGCCAGGGCGCGATACAGGCCAAGAGCCATGTTTTCGGAAAGAAATCGGACGCTGCCATCGGCCAGCGCGAATTGTGATCCGCCGACGTGCCGACTGCGGAAGCCGTTGCGACCCAGCCAGTCACCTGGCAGATAGGCCGCTCCATTCGGCCTTTTTGCGTTGATCGGCAGCGCCGCCAGTGCGCACGCTTCTACGGAGTGCGCCCACGCGTACCCGAGGCCAAAATGCCCGTTGCCAGGATCACCCGCGTCATACGTTTGCTCACCAATGACAATCGTGTTGCTGGTGCCGTCCGTGAACTGACTCCACCTGACGGGGCGGACCCAGTTCAGGGGATAAAACACACCGTCGCCATCCTCCCAGGGTTCGCATGAATGACCGCTGGTGCCGTTATTCGGCCAGTCACCCCAACAAAAGTTTGCGCCTTGAACCCCTTTGTAATTCGTCATGCCAACCAAAGGGTTTGTTCTGAGGTAGTTGGACGATTCGTTCCGTACAGCGTTCCCTGACAAGCTATCGGAAGGACAATCGAAAACGCTGATCGAGGTCGCGATCTGAGGACTGTCTTTTAGTTGCACGTTGGGAATATTCGCCGCGTTCCAAAGTGGCGCCTGATCGATATAGGGCAGAACGGTCGCGAGCCAACTCCAGGAGTACGAATCCTCGAAGGCGTAGTTCCAGACCGATGTGTAGCTGTAGTCGCCATAGCGATTGATCGGCAGCGTTCCGTATGTCGACTCGTAGTTGTGGATCGCCAATCCCAGCTGTTTGAAGTGGTTGCGGCATTGGGTGCGCCGGGCCGCTTCACGTGCCTGCTGGACCGCCGGAAGCAAGAGCGCGATCAGGACGGCGATGATGGCAATGACAACCAGTAACTCAATCAGCGTGAAGGCGCGACGAGCAGATTTTCCCGGACGACTATTTCTCATGGCTGCTCAGTTCCAGATCGTAGCTGCTGGCGGTCGTCGGCGCGACGACCTCCAACCGAAGTGGTGTTTGATCGACTTGATTGTAGCGATTCGGAATCAACGATTTTGGCAAGCTGGGGCGGGCAACTCCATCGGGACTGGTAGTTGCTTCGGACGCAAACACCACCGCTCGATAAGTTCCCGGAGGTGCGCCAACTCGACCGTTGGTATAGATGACATATCGGCCGGCAGGTTCGATCATCCCGGTTGGCTGATGCCATGTCGTGTCAGTGGATGTGGGATGCAGAGTCACTGCACCGCGCGGAAGTGGTTGCCCATCAAATGTGATTCGACCTTCAACAGGGTGAAGTATCTCTCGTGGCGATTGGCCACATCCGGCGAATAGAGCAGCGGCGAGCAGAGGTCGCAACCGCCGAATTGAGGCAACGGTCGCCAACATTATGGCTCCCCGAGGGACAGACACGATTCAGATATGAATGAGATAACAGGCGAGGACTGCCATACAATACGCAGATGGCTGTAGGGCGCAAAGCAAAAACTGGCGGATCGAGAATTTGGATTCGCCGGGATGAGGACGGACACTCACCGACGCAGTTGGCGTGGTCGCCCGAAACGACAAATCCTGGGAAGTCTTTCGCGACCACCGTCAGTGGCGATCATTACGGCCCGGATCGTGGGAACCGTCGCAGCGACGACCGCCACGATCGGCGACAAGCGCTAATTTTCTTCCCTTGCGCCCGTAGAGGTGGCAGCGACGCGTTCCAGGATCTCCAATCGAGCCTCGAGGGATGCAATTGTCGCCTGCTGCGCGGTGACTGTACCGAGGATCTGCTCCACGGTTTCAATGAGCAATGTCGTTGATTGCCGAAGACTCTCGTCCGTAGGATCTTGAATCTGCTGGAGAGCCAACGAAACCCTGGCGCTGATGTCTTCCGGATGTGAGATTTGCCCTACCGCATCGCTCAACTTGGCGTGGGGCAGAGACTCGACTCTGTCGTAAGCTGTCACCCGAATCTCCTGGCCAGGACAAAGCGTCCGAGGCATACTCGCGTCACGTGCTTGGCGACTCATCTGATTCAATTTTAAGTCGCGATGTCCCAGAATTGATTTCCACTGTCGACCCGTCACGCAATCGCACCAGAAGCCCGGAAGGTCGGCCGTCCAGCAAATGCTTTAGCTCACCAATGCCGCCAGGAAACTGAATTGTCTGCTGGTTGGATTCGACACTGATGATTTGTGCCGAGTCGATGATTACGCCATTAGAGAATGTCAGTGTCTGCATTAGCACCCCCCGCAGGCAGTACTCAAAAATTCCCGCAACCTGTCCGCCACAGAAGAATAGCCGACTGTCTCGCCAGCGGCCAGCAAATAAGCGCCAACCCAGGAAAACAATCGAATTCCCGCCGATTCACGTCGAGTAAGACGGCTTGAGGCTCTTAGCGATATCGGTCACCGTCCTTTTTGAAGCTGCCTGGTCTATCCATTCGGTTGAGCGTTTGGATTGAGCTTGGAAGCAGCTCGCTGAGTGACGTGGCCTGTGTGGGCGTGTCCATGCAACTTAAGCCATCGCCCGCGGCGGACCCAATCGAAGCGGACTCGTCAGCCCGTTGGATCACATGCCCAAAATTGACGCGGCGCATTTTCAAAAGCTGCTCACCGGGATCGGCACTCAGACACTTTTGCAAAATGAGCTGAGCGGCCTCATTGAAATACAGAACACGCTGCCTTCCCTTGTGCGAAGTCTTATGCTTGGCAAGTTCACACCGTCAAATGGGCCCACTGCGATCGATAATTCCGGTTGTCAATTTGAGAAGTTCGTCCGGTCGCGCGCCAGCCAGGCTTAGTAAATCGAGCATGTCGCGATGCTTCTCGCGCAGAACCCCGCGTACAGCGTGGAACACCACGTCAGAGACAGGGACTCGAGGAATCGATTCGACGGCCGCGGTCTCGCCTTCTATGAGACTCCACACCGTACCAAGCGCGTCGACCACCGAGATGTAACCATCTCCCCTGAGACACCCCACTAAAGATTGCGAGCAAGCATTTGACCCGTCGATTCACCGTGTCGCGCGACCATGGTTTTCGAGTCTTAGGTTTCCCTGCCCTGCCTTTGATATCAGGATCTCCGTCAATCATGTCCTGGCGAAGAACAGGCAAACGAAGCGGGCCAAAATCAGATGCTGACGTTGCGCCAAGAAGCGGGCGCAGCAAGTGTTACACGGCTCGCTGACAATGCTGCTCGGCTGGAGAGTACCGTGGCAGTTCATCGCTCACGAATTTCAGACGGAGCTCAGCAACGCTGACGCTTTGTTTGGCAGTTTTGTCTGCAATCACTTCTGGTGCGGACTGCGGCGCAATTTTTCCCAGAACTTCGGGATACGCTCATTGCAACTGGGAAGAGCTGTAAGCCCGAAGAGAGATGGCCTTCCGATCGACAGACACGACCGCTTGACCACCGGGCTTGTGAAGACAGTACTAAGGTACCGATTTACGACATGCCACAGTGAGCACCCGATTTGTCAGTATTCCTACTGACATCAACTTGGGTTTCTGCTGCACTGCGCCACATGACGCAGGTGTCGTAACGACTGGATTCGATTAGTTTTTCAAACAAGTGGAGGATAACGGGATCGAACCGAT
>CBIHQO010000767.1:0-3719 GCA_966211735.1 uncultured Schlesneria sp. | reverse complement strand
TTCTTTGGCATTGAACCGTTTTATCGACCATCGCCGGAAAAACCCAAGTTTCTCCCGAATGAACTGGATGGCATTCACAGAAATGATGAAGAATACTTCAGAAAATTCCCATCACCCCCGAAGCAGCCACCTATGATACCTACTCCTTGGCACGACCCTAAAACCGTGTTTCCGATTATACAAATATTGATATATAAGTAATGTGTGTTATATGTTGAGTGACGTTGTCGCAAAAGGAGTTGTGAATGTGTCGTGTGTTTTATCTTGCCATCTGTTTGCTAATGATCGTTCCAGGATCTGCAATTGCGGACGAAGCGGATCAAGAGCCGAAAAGTACCACGGAAAATCAATTGGATATCATTGATCGCGGCATCGTGAAACGCGATGCGGCCATCCGTCTCGATCCGATGTCATGGGAATTGTACTTCCAGCGCGCAATGTTGTGGGAGGCGAAGGAAGAGTATCTCAAGGCAATTAGTGATTACGGAGAAGTCATGCGACTCCAGCCGGATTACTCGTTGCCGTACATCCATCGTGGAGTTGCTTGGCGGAAATTGGGTTCACGCGAGCGGGCACAGGCCGACTTTGATGAAGCTCTTCGAATGCAAAACGAACTCATTCGCAGTGATCCGAAAAGTGCCAATTCATTCTTGGGTCGGGCGGCCGTTTGGAAAGAACTGGCGGAATATGACAAGGCGATTGCCGATTATGACGAAGCGATTCGCATCGATCCAGATAGTGCAGCGGCGTACAACAATCGGGGTAACATCTGGCGTTTGAAAGGAGATCTCGACAAGTCTCTCGCAGATTACTCAAGAGCTATCCGCGTTGATTCGGAAGACGCTGAAATATTCGTTAATCGGGGCCGTATCTGGCAAAAAAAAGTAATTCTTGATATGGCCATTAGCGACTTTACCGAGGCGATTCAGATACATCCGAAGTTGTTGTCAGCATATCATCATCGTGCCGAGGCGTTTCAGGCCAACGGAGAGTTGAACAAGGCATTGGCCGACTACGACGAGGTGATTCGGCAGAACCCCGCATTTGAATCAATCTATTTGGATCGAGGCATTCTTTACGAGACCCAAGGCAATATTGCAAAGGCTCTCGCGGATTATCGCGAAGCAACTCGGATTGCGCCCAAGGACGCTTCAGCCTACAATCGGCTGGCATGGTTGCGGGCGACATGTCCTGACAGTCGGTTTCGCGATGGCAAGATTGCTGTCGAGCTTTCCACGAAATCATGCGAAATCACCGGGTGGCGCGATAGCATTTCTCTCACCACGCTGGCTGCGGCCCTGGCGGAATCGGGGGACTTCGACGAAGCCAGGAAACGTCTTCAACAGGCCATCGACTTGGCCTCACAAAAAGATGCGGAGATCCGCGTCAAGATGATGGAGCTATTCAGTGCGGGCCGACCCTATCGCGATGATACGAAGCCGGCTGCGGAGCAATCCCCAAAATGAGCAGGTTCCCCGACAGAGAGCAACGGGTGGAACTGCCGGAAATGATGGCAGCAATGAAGCGGCTGGGGATGAAAAGGGGACAGGCCGACCTGTCCCCTTTTCTTATCCATTTCTGCTAAGCTGAGCCGATCCAGAAAGAGGCTTGATGGCGGGGAGCGTGGATATGTGCGGTCAGCGAACTTCAGCCTTGACTATCCTTCTCGTCGCCGTGCTCGGTGCAGGAATGAGTGGTGTCTCTACTGTCATCTATTCGGCAATGCCGAACAAACTGTCTTATAAGCAGGTTGTTCCTATTCGAGATCCCGAGCGTCGCCAGCGGGCGTTACCAGACAGGGCAGATGACAAACTCGTGGACGCTTCCGCATTCGTAGGGATGCCGGAGGCGTATTCGGCGATTGTTTCGGAGTATGTGGATGCCGCGATTGCGGCGATCAAGGCCGCGCCGATCACACGTCCGCGGTACTTCCACAAAGATCGTGTGCGCGGTCCAGATGACAGGATGCCATCGACCCCGTATCCGGACGACGTTAACCCCGTTTTCGACAGAGATATGATCATTCCGATAGTCGTTTTCCCTCGCCCTAATGCGGTCAGCAGGTGGGCGGCGTCGAAAGAGGCTCATGCATCGGGATGGATTGCCGAAGACAACGGGATTGAAAATCGCGGCTCGATTTATGGACGCACTCTAATTTTTCAAGCAGGAAAACTGAGTAAGAATCCGTATTCGCTTCCGGCATCGCCGTTCGAAACTTTTATTCCTTCTTGGGATGAATACGTTCCGGAGCAAGACAGCAGTTACTTTCTAGAGTTGGGAAAGATCGTCGTCACTCCGAGTCATGACAGTGTGGGGCGTAATCCGGTCGGCAGAGCAGAAGTACTCCATCTTGGTGAAAAAGACGGTGCCATTCTGCTTGCAGAACTGCTCACTGTTCCGGCGTATGTCAGCAACTTCCGACTCCGTTGGGCGTCAGTTGGGAGCGGCTCGAAGGCCCGTCGCTTTCTTGCTTACATGCTTGTCGATGGCAATGGATCGAGACGAAGGCAATGGATTGACTCGTCGGCAGGCCCTCCAATTTCGCAGTACGTACGACCACTGCATTGCGATCTTCATCAACCGAAATCCAAACAGCACGATCAACTGTTGCTGCCCACTCCCCTGGGTTGGCCTCCAACATCTTCGGAATCGAATTACGCAACTGCCCATGAAGAATGGTGCCTTGATGACTGGTTCCCGGCCCAAAAGGATGCCTGCTGGGTAATTCGCGAAGCGGAGGATTCCAAGCCGTTGCAGGAATCGTTCTTACTGATGCCTGCCAGCGAGAAATCGGATCGGCCGGTGTTCTTTATCGCGTTGTTTGCCGAGACCGAACCGAAGCGGTTGCTGAAGGAACTGGCGGCTCTCTACAACGTGTCGGCTGACAAGGCCCTGAATTCCCCGGAGACAATGGAGCGACTCAATTCGCTCTACGAAAAGGTTCGCGACTTTCCGCTCGATAAATGATGCAGACGATAAAGCAATCGGCTCGGGTCTGGATAGCTTGCCAACCCCGCGCAGTCTTAAGTGGACCTGACCCCTTTGCCGTGCCCAGGCAGTTCTGGAGCCAGAAGTCCATTCTGGCAGAGTCGGCAGAGCTTTTGAATCACCAAATGGGACGCTGACGATGGACGGCATTACAAGTGGTGATCTGGGTAGCGTGCAATTCCATGTCATCCGGCAGTGGCGTCGTTGGTTCGCATTAGTCGCGATACCTATGTGCTGCTTGGCCATCGTGTATTGGCATGAAGCCTGGGTACAGCATCATTTGAGGTGGCAGCGTGCGCGCATCGAGGCCGTGTTTGACGAGATGATCAAACAGAAACCGCCGGCCGATTGTCCACACTACGAACACGGAGTGACAACCGTGTTAGAAGCCTTTAAGGTCAAAGTCCAGCGCCCGTATCATAGCGTTTTGACGGAGCAGGGTTACCGTTGGGCTGTGCCACCGGAGAAACTGTCCCAATTCGAAGTTGACTTGGTCGCGTTGACCCGCAAGGAGCCTCCGTCGTGCGAATTGCTTTGGAAAGCACTAGATCTCGTGGAAGCACTTACGCCCCCCAACTATTCTATAACTAATCGTCGCCTCGCGCTGGAGGATGCCATTGGTCCGCGAACAGATATACCAGAGGAGCAAGTGCGTCAAAAAGATCAAAAGAGTCAGGACTCTGAGAAGTAGCGTGGAACACGGTCAGATGGCACGCCCGAATCTGACTCCC
>CBIHQO010000766.1:0-3719 GCA_966211735.1 uncultured Schlesneria sp. | reverse complement strand
AAGCTCCGTCGCTCTCGTGCGAAGACCTGCCGCGACAGAAGATTGTAATCGACTCCGAAACGCTCAGCTTCAAGATTCGGGCGCAGGATGATTTCGGTGTCAAAGTCGTGGGGATTGAATGGCAGGGGATGGACAAGTCGGTTGTCTCGAAGCCAGCGAAGGGAGAGAGAATCCTCGGCGCGGGAGCCAGCGACAAAGAACTGCTCGAACTAGCCGGAACCTTCTGCGCCAAGACATTGGATATCGAGCCGCAACCGTTGAGCGTGCGGCTGTTCGTCGAAGACTACCTTCCTGGACGGTCCCGCACCTATACGCCCGCCTACACGCTGTACGTTCTCAGTGCCGATCAACATGCGATCTGGCTGACAGAACAACTCAGCAAGTGGCATCGCCAGTCGTTGGAAGTCCGCGATCGTGAAATGCAGCTTCATCACACGAATCAGCAGTTGCGAATGCTGACGCCTGAAGAGTTGGATCAACCCGAAAACCGCCGCCGAATTGATGCCCAGTCGACTGCCGAGCGAGCCAATGGCCGCCGATTGACGGGGTTGGTCACTGGTGGCGAAGAACTCGTTCGTCAAGCCATGCGCAATCCCGAGTTTGGTGTCGGCCACCTTGAAAAATGGGCTGAGATGTTGCAGATCTTGAAGGACATCTCTGGCAATCGCATGCCGAATGTGGCCGACTTGTTGAAGCAGTCGTCTCAGGCACCTGTCGTTGCGTCGAACTCTTCGTCCAAGCCCAGCCCATCGGCCGGACAGATTCAAACATCGCCGCCAGGAGGTTCAAAGCCTTCCGACTCGAAGCCCAAGCCCCCTGTACCAACGGTCGTCGATGCCGAGTCGTCACAGCAACCCGCGAAGAAGAACAAAGACGAGCCGGAAGAACCGTCCAAAAGTAACTCGAAGGGTCGCCTGACCCTACCCGTAACGACCGTGACTGGCGGAGGTGGGAAAAAATCACCACCGGCACCTGCCAACGAAAAACTTGACGAGGCGGTGGCGGCACAACAGGATCTACTAGCCGAGTTCGACAAGATCGCGGATGAGTTGAACAAGGTGCTCGCGAATCTGGAAGGAAGCACATTGGTCAAGCGCCTGAAAGCAGCCTCGCGACAGCAGTACGTGATCGCGGGCAAGATCAATGATCAGATTGGTGGGACGTTCGGCCTACGAGGTAAAATAGGCGGTGCGGCCAAACCGGTCCTTGAGGATCTTTCGAAGCAGGAATCGAAGTGCAGCCTGGATCTGTCCAACATCATGGATGACATGCAGGCCTATTTTGAACGACGTCGATTCCAGCGATTCAAGACAGTGCTGGACGAAATGCGCGAGCAAGATGCTGTTGGCAGCCTGCGACAGCTTGGTGACGACGTCCGTGGTCAGACTGGGCTGTCGATGGCCCAAGCGGAATTCTGGTCTGACACCTTTGATCGCTGGGCCGATGATCTTGTCGATCCGGCATCCTGCGGCAAGTGCCCGGGCTGCAAATGCAAAAGCAGCCTGCCACCCTCGATCGTGCTGGAAGCAATGCACATTCTGGAAGCAGAAGTCAATTTGCGAGAAGAGACGCGTGTCGCAGAACAGGCTCGCGAAGCGCTGTCGAAAAGCGACTACCAGCAACGAGCCAAGAAGCTCAGCGAAACTCAGGACGGCCTGTCAGAACGCGTTTCCAAGCTGACCGATCGGATCATCGAATTGCCAGACGGTGAATCGGAATTCGGCAAAGAGATCGCTCTGTTAAGACAAGTCGAACGAGTGATGCTGGAAGCGGCTGAGATCCTTGATCGTCCTGATACAGGTAAGCTGGCGATCGCTGCTGAAACGGAAGCGATCGAACTGTTGCTGCAGTCCAAGCGGATTAATCCGCGCGGTGGAGGTGGCGGCGGTTCCTCGCCCGGCGGCGGCGGTGGTGGGACGACCAATGATTCCGCGCTGGCCTTGATCGGTTCGGGCGTTAACGACAAAGAAGTGCGCGAAGATCGTGGTGTGTCGCAATCAACGGGCGAGTCCGGAGCGGCGTTCCCCGAAGAGTTCCGCGCGGGCCTGGATGAATACTTCAATCGACTGGAACGTGACGGCACGAAGTAGCGGTTTTGCGAGTGTGCGTAGACGCGACGGGGTTTTCAGATCGGGTAGGCAGCGATGGTAGTCGTTCGAATTCGTTTGGCGATAGCAGTCTTGGCGACGCAATTCGCCTCGTTGGCAGTGGCTGACGAACCAAAAGCGGCGATCGGCGTGGCAGTCGATGTCATCGTTGCGCAAGTTGCCGTAGAGAAAGCCGCTGACGACGCTGAAATCGTTGTCAAAAAGAAAAAAGTTCGAGCGGCTGTTGCGTTTGAGGATCTGGTGGCTCCGCTGGTCCAGGCCTTGGAAGGCAACATCGATCTGAAGGCCGCTGACGCCCAGGTTCAACAGTGGATTCCACAGTTCACTGAGCAATTCAAGCCTATGTTGTGGACGGAGCTCAATTTCATCCGTCAGACGTGCGATCTGACTCCTGAGCAGCGTCCAAAAGTGAAGGCGGCCGGCGATGCCGCGCTCGCGGATGCGGTTCGAAAAATGGCGGAACTTCAGGGACGCCGGAATGGTGGTCGAGCCGTTCAGCAACCCGAGCCTCGTAAAATGATCCGCGCCGCCTTGAAGCAGGCGTTACAGGAAACACTGCCGCCGGAAGCGATGCAGAAATTTGCGGACGAACTTAATCTTCGAGCCGAACGACGTAAGCAAGCGGCAATCCTGGGGGCACTCTCCCGGCTTGATTCAGCGATGTGCCTGACGGCCGAGCAAAGAGAGGCAATCGAAGCCTCGATTGCAGGCGGCTGGAAAGAGCAGTGGGAGCAGTGGTTGGTGCTGTCGATTTACGGAGACCAGTACTTTCCTGTCATCCCGGACGCCCTTGTTGTTACTCATCTCAATCCGGATCAGAAAGCTGTCTGGAACGGATTACAAAAAGTGGACTTTGGATACTGGAGCGGTAATGCCCAATTTGAAGACGATGGCTGGTGGGGCGGCAAAGCGGCCGTTCCCGCGGCCAGGCCGGCCGCCATGCTTCGCGTCCTGATGCCTGCTGAATAAGACGTGATCTGCCGGGAGTTGATATGAAGTTTGAGCCCCAATGGCATTCCGCCAAGGTCATCCTCTCGTGGCTGTCGATGCTGATCGTCCCGACAGCTCTGTTGGCCACTGAAGACGACATCGAGCCCCCCGCCGTTCCTGTTGCCAATGCCGGCTTCATGATCGACGAATCGAACTTCGATCAGTGGATCTTTCAAGGAAGCGGCACGGCGGCAGCGGGTCGAGCCAGAATCAATTCTCACCTGAAATTGAAGCTGGACGAGTTGAACAGGACTTGTGATCTCACTGACGTGCAACGCAAAAAACTGGCTTTGGCCGCACAAGGAGATATGAAACGCTTTTTCGATCAAGTCGAAGCGTTACGGAAGAAGTTCCTGGCGGTCCGGAATGACCAGAACGCCTTCAATCAGCTATGGCAGGAGATTCATCCTCTGCAGCAGAAGCAGCAAGCTGGCTTGTTCGACGAATCATCGATGTTTGAGAAGACCCTGCGATCGACGCTGAATGAGGAGCAGCAGCAGCGCTATCGAAAAGTCACGGACGAGCGCCGCCGCTTCCGATACCGCGCCAGTATTCAAACATCGTTGTTCTCGCTGTCCGACACGGTGGCGTTGAAAGACGATCAGCATAAGGCCATTGCCA
>CBIHQO010000765.1:0-3726 GCA_966211735.1 uncultured Schlesneria sp. | reverse complement strand
GGTTGATCGGGAGTCGCTGAGTCTGGTCTATGAATCCCGACCGTATGCGATGAAGCGGACGACCGTGCCCTAATTTAGAAGCTCCTCCCCGTCATTCCCGCGCAGGCGCGAATCCAGTTAGTCGTTAGGCGATGTCATGAAGGAACCAACGCCCTCTGGGCGATCGCGAGAGCTGGTGATGGTCCACCTGGAAGCTGCTGGATTCCCGCCTGCGCGGGAATGACAGAGGGTGGCGAACTTAGCGCAAAAAAACACCCTGCGCTCGTAACGCAGGGCGTTCAGCCAGTCTGTTGAGGGATCGACCCACCGGCTTGCTCGCCAGCACCGACCGACGGATGGTGACATCACGTCGGCCGATGTTGTGCTGGCGCGTTGACTCGTTTGTGTTCGACAGGGGAATTATTTCACCTGTCTCGCGACGGTCAACGGCCTTTCACGACTTCGATGACTTACTCGGTACTTTGGCTCCCTGCTTGCGAGCTTTCGACAGGCCAATCGCAATCGCCTGCTTCTTGCTCTTCACCGGTTTCTTTGACTTGCCGCTGTGAAGTTCACCATGCTTCATTTCTTCTATGGCATGCTTCACTTCGGTCCCCGCCTTCTTGCCATACTTCGCCATGATTTCCTCCGCGCGGCAAAGCCGCTTCGTTCAGGCCTGAGCTTCGACATTGATTTCAGACTCCGCCAATTCGGTCAGCTTTTGATCCGCGGCCTTCTCCTCATCGAGCGTTGCCTGTAGCAACTCTTCGATGTCTCCATGCCCCAGCAACCGGGCGAACGAGATCAACGTGCCGTAGGTGGCGATCTCATAGTGTTCGACCTTGTTGGCAGCCGCGATGATTGCGGCATCTCGAACGGCACCTTCAAAGTCGTCTTCGAGGACTTCGGCACCCTCTTCGACCAGTCCCTCCATGGCCGCACATTTGATGCCCCGCGCTCCGACATCCAATAACTGAAAGACCTGCTCCAGCCTTTCCACTTGACCATGCGTTTCCTGCAGATGATCCAGGATCGCCGTTCGCAGATTTTCGGACGTGGCCCCTTTCGCCATCTTCGGTAGCGCTTTGACCAATTGCTTCTCGGCGTTGTAGATGTCCTTCAAGTTGTGAAGAAACAGGTCATCAAGCGTCTTTTTGCTCTTCATAGTGGGATCCTTCAGGTTTAGATGATTATGAGCGGCACGCTAACGACGTAGGCATTTCCCGTTCCAAAAGTACGTCTTGAAAAGTGCGGCCTGACGTTGAAACCGATCCGTCGCAAAGCAGCTTTCCCAGGGACCGACGGAGAGGAAGAGCGATCTTTCACTCCTCATCGTCCATGACCCAAGGTTGCGCACGAACCACACGTTGTGACTGGTCCGCGACCAAGCCGCTAGAACAAGAGACACCTCACCATTCGGTCTACGGAGCCACGAATGAGAAGGAGTTGGTCATTCGTTCGCTCGCCCGCTCTTGCCGGGAAATGGGGGCTCATGCCGGGGCAAGCAAGATCGCTCCTGTCCGGCGCAATTGATCTTCCTGTCCTGGATCAAACAGTGCGTCTCTCAAGTCGACCAGATAAAAATCGACGCCATCGATCACGGCACCCCGCAGGTCGGCACCGCACAAGTTCGCTTTGCGAATCTCTTCCGGAGCTTTGAAATCCTGCTCGTGATACTCGTCCGTGTAGAAGCCGGTGCGCGAGCCGTACATCGGTATCGATGACCCCACCAGGCCGCTGCGCGTCGATCCCATATGAAAGGTCGCGCCGGTGAGATCGGCCCCTTGCAAGTTGGCAAATTCCCACTCGATATGCGCCAGCCTGGCTCCTTTCAAATCTGCGGCCGAGAAATTGGCGCGGGGCATGATCGATTCCGTAAACAGAGCGCCATTGAGCGCTGCCGCGTAGAAATCAGCGTCTGGCAACTCCATTCCCTCGAATTTGCATTGATTCAGTTTCGCTCGTTGGAAACTGGCTCGCGAGAAATCAGCAACGCTGAGATCGGTACTCCACAGGCACGCACCCTCCAGATTGGCACCCGTGAAATCCGCCCCTTTCAGGTCCGCACCGATGAAGTTGCACTTCATCAACTCAGCGTGACAAAACTTCGTGCCCTGCAAGCTCGAATCGCGGAACGATGCCTTCATGAACTGAGCGTTGGACAGATCCGCCCCGGACAGATCTGTCCTGTCCAGTATGACTCGACTGCCGCGGGCGTTCGTCAGATCCGCACCGATGAAAGAACTGCCGGTCGCATCGAAGCGAGAGAGCTTCGCGTTGCGACAATGGGCTCGATTGAATCGAGCATGAGAGGCCTTCGCATGACGTAAATCGGTTGAAACAAAACGGACATCCGAGAAGGATCCAAATTTCATCTGGCAGCCCATCAATTTCATCTCGGAACAATCGTCCCCGTCCAGGATGGCCTCTTCTAGATTGAACGACGTTGGGAAGAGATTGAAGAAACGAGTTGGCAGGTCGTGCCAAGGTCGCGCCGCTGCGTGCAGGAAAGAAACGGCGAGCGGATGTGCAAGCCGATTTCGAGGTGTCAGCCACTGTCGCAATTTGTCTTGGACTTCGATTGATTCGCGGAGATAGGGAGCCACTTCCTCAATCAGGTGCCGTGGCCACATCTTCCGACAGGCATGACCTTGGATCTGTTGCAACTCGTGCCACGCGCCCGATGTAGACAGGATCGAGACGATAGCCGGAATATGAAACAGCTTCTCCTGCTCAACAGACAAGTGCTCAGTGGCCTGCATCGCGCCGGAGCGAAGGTCATCGATGGCAGCCAGAAAACAAAGCCGCTCCAGTCGCTCGCGAAACTCCACATCGGGAAACTGAGTTTCAATGACTCGAACTAGTGCGGCCTTGAGATCGGGAAGATCTTCATCCTCCGCAAACAGTTCCAGCACCTGACTCCACAGGTTTGGGTTTCCTTTCAGTGAAGCCGTGCGCGGATCATGATGGATGCGACGCACCACCGAAGCACATCGATCGCGATGTGTCGCCAACAGATACTCGATCAACTCATCCTGTCCCCACCCCGCCATTTCGCATCTCAGGATGCGACCTAAAGACGAGTCGGTGAGTGGAAAGCCGATCCACAACGACGGCGGTCGACCGGGCCACGGCAACGCGGATGTCTCTTCAGTGAACCGCAGACCAGCCTGCGTGCCAAAGCGATCCTGAAGATAGTTCTTCGCTGTCGTCAGCCCAGACCCGCGAGCCCCGTTGACTCGCAAGAGACTGACGTCACCGTTAGCCAGCATCTCCTCGACCAAGTCCTCCAGCAACACCGTCCCTCGTGACTGCTCCGCGATCACTCGCGGACGCACAGGAATTTGTGATGGATGGAACATGTCGGACTCTCCGAGCAATGGACGGTTTTAGGATTATCAGTTACGCGACTGGCAACACCAAACAAATTTCGATGAAAAGCGAAACGCTGCTCCGGAGCGTCCCCGATGCTCACCGTACGGCTGCAGCGATCTATCCAAATGGTTACGATGACTCTCTTCCTGAGAACTGACCCCCTCGGCACTGGATCACTTCGATGAGAAACAGCGGTTGGTGGCTTGTTGTCGCGTTCATCTTCGGAAGCTACGACATCACGGCCTGGGGTGATGAGTTACCCGTGATCCCACTCTGGACCGGGCAGGCTCCCGGCGAAACAGGCGACCTCGGGCCAGAGGTGGCTCAGCCCAACAAGCCAGGCGAACTCCCTCCGGTGATTCGGCTGACCAA
>CBIHQO010000764.1:0-3729 GCA_966211735.1 uncultured Schlesneria sp. | reverse complement strand
GAACGACCAGCAGCAGGCCAAGGACAAGGTGTCCCGCGAACATCAGCATGTAGAACCAGTTTTCGTAGGTGCGACCGGAACTCCAGCTCAGGAAAGTCACGCCCCCCAGATAAACCGAGTTGGCCCCCAAGAGGGCGACCAGAATAAAGACGAACCACATCAGAATGCGCAAACGAGGCCCCACAGCGGGGATGTAAGTACGGCGCAGCGGCTTAGGCGCTGCCGGAGAAGTCGCGTCAGACATGAAAAACTCCACCCAATTGAGATGGCTATTCGAGATCAGCTTGATCGGAACGTCAGGGTTGCGCCGGTGCGATTGACTATCTGCAATAGCAGCGGCGGCCTCATTAACGTCTCAACACTCAAAATCTGGAGGGTCTCATCAAGCGATTCGGGGTGGACGTTCTAGCCCCGTGCGGTGACCTTCGGGCAGGAAAACGGACTCGTTGGGCAAGAACTGCTCGCCCAATTCGAGCAGGTGGAACAACGAGTGGCATTCAACAGCCAGGCGTTCTGTGCAGGAGAAGCGAACATCAACCGAAGTCGGCATGTCCGGTAAGGCGGGTGCGTTCTGACAGGCTGGTCCCGTACAAGGAGCCGCAGGCCGCCGCGAGTCCGCATTGGCGGGAATTTCGGCGACGGAGCGGGTGGGGACATCGCTCATCATCTGATGCAGGTAGTCCCCGCAACTGGCCGAAGCCGTCGTCGCCCACAGACTCGACAGCGCAATCGAAAGCATCCACGCAAACCCTAAAACGGGGCCCGTCAGAAGAGGCTTACGATGAAATGGAAAGGACATGATCGCTGACCCGCGAATTCAACTCATCAAGATCAACTCGAGGTGGCTGTGGGGAGACATACGCAGTATAGAAGTCCACAGTTGGAAGGGTCAATCAGCTCACACAAAAGTTCGCGCTCGGTGCAGGAATCAACGTCCTCTGTCGCGTTCGTCGAACTGTTTCTCGGAGTCATCATGGTTTGGTGCGGAATCGTGACCATCGACAAGCCAACTGGCTTAACGTCACGCCAGATTGTAGACAAGGTGGCAAAAATCGTGCGTCCGGCCAAGACCGGCCACGCGGGGACTCTAGACCCGCTCGCCACAGGAGTTCTTGTGGTCGCTGTCGGCTCGGCGACGCGTTTGATCTCGTACATTCAGCAAGGTCGAAAACGCTACACAGGGCAGTTCCGGCTGGGCGTTCGCAGCAATACCGATGATGTCGATGGCCAGATCACAGATGGAGGAGTCTGGACGCACATTACTAAGCAGATGCTTGCTGAAGCAGTGGCTCAATTCGTCGGGACGATTTTGCAGGTTCCACCTCAGTTTTCCGCGGTGCATGTGGGGGGCCAGCGAGCCTATAAGCTCGCTCGCCAAGGTGAAACTGTGGAAATCGACGCGCGCCCGGTCGAAGTTCATTCGATCCGCGTCACTCAATTCAATCCACCGAATTTCGAGCTGGCAATCGAATGCGGTTCGGGAACGTATGTCCGATCCATTGGCCGCGATCTGGGTGAGCATTTCGGCTGCGGTGCGATCATGACCTCGCTGCGCCGGTTAGCGGTGGGACCATGCCGCATTGAGGATGCCGTTCCTTTTGCCGAGTTGGATGAAGCTCGACTGCGGTTGGCCCTGCAACCAGCGCTAACTGCCGTGGCGGAACTCCCGCGACGAATTGCAGACGCCGACGAACTTCGTGCCCTGAGGCAGGGGCGAGCGATCGAGACCGGTTCATTATCAGCTTCCCACCCGGATGCAGAGGTCGCGTTGCTTGATGCTGATGGACAATTGATCGGGCTCGCACGGTTCGAGGGATCGCCTCTGCGGTTGCAGCCGCAGATCATTTTTCCTCAGTAGACGCCTCAGTCGCAATGTCGTTAGTGGACTCATAAGTCGGATCTCGATAGACCTCTTTGCCGTCCAGCAGCGTCAGTAGCACTTTTGTCTGATGGATCTCATGCTTGGGAACATCAAACAGATTACGGCTCAATACGATCAGATCCGCCGCCTTGCCGACTTCGATCGAGCCCGTCTCCCGTTCCTGGAAATTCACGTACGCTCCGTTGATCGTATAGGCCGCCAGCATCAGCGGCAGATCCACGACCTCCTCTGGCAGCCACGGCGGACCGGGGTCTTCTTCCAATCCGCGGCGCGTGACGGCAACCTGAATTGCATCCAATGGATTGATCGAACTGACTGACCAATCGCTGCCGGCAGCGATAACCGCGCCGCTGTTCGCGACACTGCGAATGGGATACAGCCAGCGAGATCGCCTGGGGCCGAGCACAGGTTCGGTCATCTTGACAATGTACTCATCGGCACTAGCCCAGAGTGGTTGAAAATTGGCGACGACGCCCAAGTGACGGAAGCGACTGATATCTTGCGGATCGAAGAGCTGAATGTGCGCGATGTGGTGTCGTGAGTCTCGACTTCCGTTCCGAGCACGAGCAAACTCGAAGGCATCAAATGACGATTGGATGGCGCGATCACCAATCGCGTGAATATGGATCTGAAATCCCAAGCGATCCAGATCGGCCGCCAGTGGCTTGAGAACTTCGGGCTCGATATTCAGCCAACCTCGCTTGTCACTACCGACATAGGGCTCAATTAACGCGGCTGTCTGCGATTCGATGACACCGTCCAGGAAGATTTTCACCGCCGTGGGGTGGAAGCGGGATGTCCGAAATTTCTCACGCCATTCCACAAATTGCGGTACCTGCGTTCCCATTTTGTCGGGTTCAATCTGCAACGCTCCGACCGCCTTGACGGTGAGTTCACCTGACTTTTCCAGAGCAGCGTATGCAGCAAGATGTCCATCCCGAATGGCCGCTTCTTGCACGGACGTGATGCCGACGCGATTGGCTTCTTTCAACCCGCGTCGCAGGCCGATCGTGTAATCTTCGGCAGTGTAAGGGGGAATCTTATTGGTCACTAAGCGAATGGCCGATTCCCGCAACGTCCCCGTCGGTTCGCCGGTCATTTCATCGCGTTCGATGCGGCCGCGTGGTGGGTCGGGCGTCTCTTTCGTAATTCCAGCCAGTTCCAAGGCTTTGGAGTTGACCCATGTCGAGTGTCCGTCGAAGGCCTCGATAACGACAGGCCGGTCGGCCACGATCTTGTCGAGGATCTCCTTACGAGGATTTCCGCCATTCAGCGTCAACGGCCAACCGCCGCCTCGAATCCAGACTTTTTCCGGATGCTGCGAAGCAAACGCCTCAATCGCTTTCAGAATCTCCTCCAGCTTCGTCAGCCCATTGATGTCACATTCCCCCATCTCCACGCCGCCGCCCACCAGATGCACGTGCGAGTCGTGAAAGCCGGGGAGCAGCATCTTTCCAGCGGCATCGATGACGCGAGTTTCGGGACCGATCCACTTGGCGGCACCCGCAGTCACGCCGACATAAGTGATACGATCGCCTTTGATGGCAACGGCCTCGGCCCAGGTACGGTTCGCGTCGACCGTATAGACGGCTGCATTGGTGAAGACCAGGTCAGCGGGCTGCGCAAGCGCGCCAGTCGCATTGGCAATGGCGAATCCAATGCACAAACAAAAGCAGGAAATTGGCCTCACATCAACCCTTCCTATTTCTGCCAGAGGTCTTACGAGACGCCATCGCCACAGACACATGCCATGTGTATCGCGTGGGATACCGTACATGATGTGACCTGATCCCTTTTGCACTTTGGGAGCGTCTGGACTATCGTACGTCAGTATCAGAACAACTTCA